>DASYES010000930.1:0-1918 GCA_036498885.1 Pseudonocardia sp. | reverse complement strand
GCCGTGCTCTCGGCGAGACCGGACGCCACGGAGAGCGCGGTGACCGGGAACATCCGGGCCCGAAGGTCCACCCGATCGAGCAGGGGGCCGGACAGCCGCCCCAGGTAGCGCCGGCGCACCAGGGAGGAGCACACACAGTCGCGGTCGTGGGCGGGAGCGCATGGGCAAGGGTTGGCGGCAAGCACGAGCTGGAAGCGCGCCGGGTACTGGACGGTGCCGTCGGCCCGCGCGAGCCGTACCTCGCCCTCCTCCAGCGGGGTGCGGAGGGCGTCGAGCATCTGAGCTCCCCATTCCGGAGCCTCGTCCATGAACAGCACGCCGCGGTGGGCGAGCGACACCGCACCGGGACGGGCCAGGCCGCTGCCGCCTCCCAGCAGCGCGGCCATCGAGCTCGAGTGATGGGGAGCCACCATCGGCGGCACGGTGCTGAGCCCGCTTCCCGGCGGAAGCTTCCCTGCCACCGACCGCACTGCGGCGAGCGCGAGCGCTTCATCGGGGCCGAGCCGCGGGAGCAGCCCGACGAAGCGCTGAGCCAGCATCGTCTTACCGGTGCCCGGCGGGCCCACCAGCAGGACGTGGTGGCCGCCCGCTGCCGCGATCTCCAGCGCGTGCCGGGCGTCGTCCTGCCCGACGACGTCGGCGAGGTCGGGTGGCTCAGGTCCCTCGTGACCCGAGGCCGGGACGGCCACTGGCAGGTCGTACTCACCCCTCAGGAAGGCCAGCACCTCGGCGAGGCTGTGCGCCCCGTGCACCTCGATGCCCTCGACGAGTGCGGCCTCCTGCAGAGCTGCGGCCGGCACCACCGCCCGCCGCATCCCGGCGGTGCGGGCGGCCAGCAGGCACGGCAGCACCCCGCGCACCGGGCGCAGCCTGCCGTCGAGGGCCAGCTCGCCGAGCAGCACCGTGCCGTCGAGCGACCGCTGGCCGACCACCTCGGACGTGCAGAGGATGCAGCACGCGAGCGCGAGATCGAACCCGCTGCCGGCCTTGCGGAGAGTGGCGGGCGAGAGCGCCAGCAGGATGCGTTCGTTTGGCCACGTGCACCCGGAGTTGACGATGGCCGCCCGCACCCGGTCCTTCGACTCGTGCAGCGCCGCGTCCGGCAGGCCCAGCAGGTGGACTCCCGGCAGACCGCCGCCGACATCCGCCTCGATCTCGACGACGTGGCCCTCCACGCCGAGCAGGGTGACCGACCAGGCGCGCGCGAGACCCATCAGAACGCCGCCTGGTAGTGGCGCACGGTGACCGGCTTGCCCGGCTCGGCGACGACCGCCAGCACGTCGAACCGGATCTCGCACCACCGCACCTGGTGAGCGGCGAGCCAGGCCTGGGTGACCCGCCGGATGCGGGCTGCCTTGCGCCGGTCGACGGCCTCGGCGGGCTCGCCGAACCGGACACCCGAGCGCGTCTTGACCTCGCAGACCACCAGCCGGTCAGCATCCGTGGCGACGAGATCGAGCTCGCCGTGCCGACACCGCCAGTTGCGGGACAGGACCACAAGACCCCGTTGCTCCAGGTACGTCGCCGCGAGGTCCTCGCCGTGGCGACCGAGCACGTCCTTCGCTGCCATGCCGACAACGATCGACGTCCGGCGCGTGCAGGGACAGCTGGTTCTCGCAATTGTGGACAGCGCGGTCGCGATGGGGACAACCCCGCGTACGGCGCCCGGCAAGTGCCGAAGCAGTCGGGGGGACGGTGTAGGGCCGCGAGTGCGTGGGCGCCGGTGAGCCACGCCTCTGAACGTCGCCGGGAAACACGATCTCGGGTGCCCGATGTGGACGATGGGCGCGTTGCCGGTGTGCACACGAGATTCACATCGGAACGTGGACGTGAAAGCCGTGGCGCATCATCGCGGCAGTCCGCCGAGAATCCACTGACGCACGTGCGCGGAACGGCACGAATTGGTGAATCGAACGGG
>DASYES010000929.1:0-8129 GCA_036498885.1 Pseudonocardia sp. | reverse complement strand
TCGGGACCGCCCGCACCCTCAGTCCGCGGCATTCAGCCCGTCCCGCAAGCGCTGCGCTCCCGCTCCGCCGTAGCGGTCGAGCACGCGCTGGCGCATGGTCGGGTCGGCACGTGGCACGGGCTCGAGGAAGACCTCGTCCAGGTCCGGGAAGCGGGCGTGCAGGTCGGCGTCGATCTCCACGCACGCCCGCTCCAGCGACGCCACGTCGAGCCGGTCGTCGAAGTCCAGCCGCGCGCAGAGCAGCACCTGGTCGGTGCCCACGGTCATCGTGAGCAGGTCGACGACCTGGTCGACCTCGGGCCGGGCGGCGAGCGCGTCACGCATCGCGTAGAGGGTCCGTTGGTTCGCCTGGCGCCCGATGAGCAGCCCGGCGTTCGTCCGTCCCAGGATGAACGCGACACCGGTGAGCAGCACACCGATGAGCACGGAGGCCAGCCCGTCCCAGAGCCCCGCGCCGGTGACCTGATGCAGCGCCACGCCGCCGAAGGCGAGCAGGAGGCCGATGAGCGCCGCGCTGTCCTCGAAGAACACGCTCTTCACCGTCGGGTCGTCGGTGGTGCGCAGCCACGCGAAGAAGGAGACGCCCTCGCTCGCGGACTCCTGGCGCACCTGGCGCACCGCCTGTAGCCACGAGATGCCCTCGAGCACGGCCGACCCGCCCAGCACGGCGTAGGCCACCCATGCCAGCGTCTGCTCGTTGTCGCTGCCGAGCATCGTCCGGATGCCCTCGATGAACGCGTACACGGCACCGGAGACGAAGATGCCCACGGCCGCGATCAGCGCCCAGAAGAAGCGGGCCTTCCCGTAGCCGAAGGGGTGGCGCCGGTCCGGGCGCCGCGTCGATTGCCGCAGCGCCGTGAGCAGGAGTAGCTCGGTGCTGGTGTCGGCGACGCTGTGCGCCGCCTCGGCGAGCATCGCCGCCGAGCCGGTGAGCAGCCCGGCCACGAACTTCAACACCGCGATCAGGGCGTTGACGGCGGTGGCGACCAGGACGGTGAGGGTGCTCTCGCCCCCGCCCTCCCGCGGATTCGCCCCGGGGGTTCCCTGCGCCTTCTCCTCCTGCACGGGCCGAGGCTAAGCGCCTGCACGGACCGTTGCCCACCGCCGTGCCGCCTGGATCGGGCTGGTCGCCCCACCACGTGCGGAGGGTAGTTGCGGCGCTGCCCTGCGCCACCGCTCCGCATCCCCACGAGGTGTCCGGCTGCCCGAGGCGAACCCCTGTGCCGGCGGGTGAGGGTTACGGTCGAGGGCGAACCCGACAGTGACTGACGTTGCCGAGTCCCGAGCGCGCAGGAGTACCCGTGACCGACCCGCAGACCCTTCCGGACGATCTGCCGCGACCCGTCGACGACGGAGCCGCCGACCACCTGCCCGGCACCCCGATGCCGGCCGTCGTGCTGCCCACCACCGGCGGCGAGACGCTCGACCTCGCCACGCTCGGCGCCGGGCGCACGGTTCTCTACATCTATCCGATGACCGGAAGGCCGGGCGCCGACCTGCCGACCGGGTGGGACGAGATCCCGGGCGCCCGCGGCTGCACTCCCGAGACGTGCGGGTTCCGCGACCACTACCAGGACCTCAGGGCCGCCGGCGCCCAGGCTGTCTACGGCCTCTCCAGCCAGGACACCGACTACCAGCGCGAGGCTGTCGACCGGCTCCGGCTGCCCTTCGCGATGGTGTCCGATGAGGGTCTCCGGGTGGCTGACACCCTCCGCCTGCCGACGTTCGAGGCCGACGGGATGACGCTCTACAAGCGCATCACGCTGATCGTGCGCGACGGAACGATCGAGCACGTCTTCTACCCGGTGTTCCCGCCCGGGGAGCACGCGGAGCAGGTGCTCGGCTGGCTTCGGGCGGCCGGCACCAGCTGACAGCCGTGCGCAGTTCGAGTTCCGTCACGTGCCGGCGAGTTGCTCCACCACGGGCGCCAGCTGCTCGAGAAAGGCGCTGTTGACGCTGATGTAGGACACGCCGAGTGTGTCGCGGCGACGCCGCAGCTCGTCGGCCATCTCCGCGGTGCTGCCACGGAGCATCACGAGTGAGTCGTGCGCGATCAAGGTGGCGGCGTCCAACCCGATGAACCCCTGGATCCACGGCGGCACCTCGGTACCCACGACGAACAGGTTCATCGCGAGCTCGATGTCGTCGGACCGCGCACCCGCCGCATCGTTCAGCGAGCGCACCATGCCCGCCACCTCGTCCCGGGTCGCCAGCGGCGGAGCGGCGAGCGTGACGATGTCGGCCTTCTCCGCGGCGAGCGCGATCGCCCTGGGGCCGCCCGCTGCGACGAGCACCGGAGTGTGCCGCTCGGAGCCGTCGAGCTCGCGCAGGTGGTCGACGCTCTCGCCCACCTGCTGAAGCCGCTGCGCTGCCGTGCCGAACGGGAGGCCGAGGCGCTCCGCGAACTCCCGCACGGCCGGGCGTCCGGTGCCGATGCCGAACTCGAAGCGGCCGCCGCTGAGGACCGCGAGCGAGTGCCCTTCCCATGCAGCACCCAGCGGCGGACGCAGCGGGCTCGCCAGCACGAACGTGCCGACGCGAAGGGCCTTGGTCGCGTGTGCCGCCACGGCCAGCGAGGAGAACGGCGCGAGCAGTTGCAGGCCATCGGGCATCAGGAGGGTCGAGTACCCGAGCTCCTCGACCCGGCGGGCGGTAGCGATCCACTCGTCGGGGCTGCCGGTCGGCGTGGCCACGGCTCCGAACCGAAACGTTCTGTCGCTCATCTCGTCCCCTCCCAAGGATCATTGGTCACCTGAATCGTTCGTCGTGTTAAACGATTTGTCAACTGGTACGGTCTTCGTGTGGTTGCGTCCGTTCCCCGCCTCGAGGACCCGCCAGGGGCCGCGTTCCTGCTCGCCGCGCTCGGCGCGCACGCCGCGGCCCGTTTCACCGAGCGGATCGCCGCACTGGATCTGACGCCCGCACAGACGGGCCTGCTCCGGGCGATCGCCGCCACTCCCGGGCAGAGCCAGCAGACCGTGGCGCAACTGCTGGGCACGCCGCCGAGCCGGCTGGTCGGCCTGGTCGACTCGGTCGCCGACCGCGGGCTGGTCGAGCGTCGCCGCAACCCGGGCGACCGGCGGCTGCACGCCCTGTACCTCACCGAGGACGGGGAGGCGCTCATGGAGCGCATCAGCACCGTCGGCCGGGAACACGACGAGGCGATCCTGCGGAGCCTGGACGCGGAGGATCAGACGCGGTTGCGCACCCTGCTCCTCCGTGTGGCAGAAGACCAGGGCCTCACCCCGGGCGTGCACCCGGGCTTCCGGCACCTCTGAGAACCGCCTTCGGCGACCGCCCAGGATTATGTGTGGGCGCCCGACACATCCACCCGCCCATCCCTGGTGTCCCCGCACCGCGCAAATCCGCCGGCGCCGCCGTAGCGTTTTCCGGCATGACCTCATCCACACCGCTGCTGGCCGGGCGCACCGCGCTGGTCACCGGTGCTGCGTCGGGAATCGGCGCCGCGATCGTGCGACGGCTGGCGGACGACGGTGCCATGGTGTTCGCGGTCGACCGTGACGAAGCGGGCCTCAAGACGCTCGCCGACACCGTGCCCCGGGCCGAGCCCCTGCCCTGCGACCTCGGCGACCTCGCCGCGGTCGACGATCTACCCGCCGCCGTCGATGTCCTGGTCAACAACGCCGGCCTGCAGCACGTGGCGCCCGTTCACGAGTTCGAACCCGAGCGGTTCTCGCTGATCCTGCGGGTGATGCTGGAGGCTCCGTTCAGGCTCGCCCGGCGCACGCTGCCACACATGTACGAGCGCGGCTGGGGCCGGGTCATCAACATCTCCAGCGTGCACGGCCTGCGCGCGAGCCCCTTCAAGGCCGCCTACATCAGCGCGAAGCACGGCCTGGAAGGGCTGTCGAAGGTGATCGCGCTGGAGGGTGCGGCGCACGGCGTCACCAGCAACTGCATCAACCCCGCGTACGTCCGCACGCCGCTCGTCGAGCGGCAGATCGCGGACCAGGCACGCACGCACGGCATCGACGAGGACGCCGTGATCGAGCAGGTGATGCTCGGCCCGGTGGCGGTGAAACGGCTCGTCGAACCCGACGAGGTGGCCGAGCTCGCCGCCGTGCTCTACGGACCGGCGTCGCCGTCCATCTCCGGATCGTCGCTGACCATGGATGGCGGCTGGACAGCTCACTAGTAGAGGAAACGGGGTAGACAACGTGGTCGACCAGCAAGAATCCTCATCCAACATCATCAAGGTGGTGGCGGCCAGCATGGCCGGCACCACCGTCGAGTGGTACGACTTCTTTCTCTACGGAGTGGCGGCGGCCGTCGTCTTCCCGGCGGTCTTCTTCCCCTCGAGCGACCCCGCCGCCGGCACGCTGCTCGCGCTGGGCACGTTCGCCATCGGGTTCATCGCGCGGCCGGTCGGGGGTCTGGTGTTCGGCCACTTCGGCGACAAGATCGGCCGCAAGACACTGCTCGTGGTCAGCCTGGTGATCATGGGTGTCGCGACCTTCGCGATCGGCCTGCTCCCGGGCTACGCCATGATCGGGGTGGCGGCACCCCTGCTCCTGGTGATCCTGCGACTCGTGCAGGGCTTCGCGCTCGGCGGTGAGTGGGGCGGGGCGGTGCTGATCGTCTCCGAGCACGGCGACCCTGCTCGGCGCGGCTACTGGGCGAGCTGGCCCCAGGCCGGGGTCCCGTTCGGCCAGCTCCTCGCCAACGGCCTGCTGTTCCTGCTCTCCGCGCTCCAGCCCGCCGACGACTTCCTCGCGTGGGGCTGGCGGATCCCGTTCCTGCTCTCCGCGGTGCTGGTGCTGATCGGCCTCTACGTGCGGCTGTCCGTGGAGGAGTCGCCCCTGTTCAAGGACGCGCAGGCCCGCGCGGCCGCTGCGGCCGCGGCCGGCGAGAAGGAGACGATGCCGATCATCGAGGTCTTCCGCCGCTACCCGCGGGAGGTGTTCACCGCGATGGGCGCCCGGTTCGCCGAGAACGTCTCCTACTACATCTTCACCATCGTCATCACGACGTACGCGACGCAGCGGCTCGGGCTCTCCAGCTCGTTCGTGCTCGGGGCCGTGCTGATCGGCGCGGCCGTGCACCTGGTGACGATCCCGCTGTGGGGCGCGCTGTCGGACCGCATCGGGCGAAAGCCGGTGTACCTGATCGGCGCAGGGGGCGTCGGCGTCTGGGCGTTCGCGTTCATCGCGCTCATCGACACCGAGAACTTCTGGCTCACCACCCTCGCCGTCGTCGGTGGACTCGTCTTCCACGGCGCCATGTACGGCCCGCAGGCCGCGTTCCTGTCCGAGCTGTTCGGCACGAAGGTGCGCTACTCGGGCGTCTCCATCGGATACCAGCTCGCGTCCGTGGTGGCGGGCGGGCTCGCCCCGGTGATCGCGGTGGCCCTGTACACCGAGTTCGACAGCGGCTACGCGGTCGCGGTGTACGTGGCGCTCAGCGCGGTGGTGACGATCCTCGCGGTCGCCACCTACGGCGAGACCCGCACCCGTGACCTCGCGGCGGACCCCGCGCTCTCCCGGAGCGCGGCCCGCTGAACACCGATCGCGGCGGTGGCATGATCGCCGCCGTGTCCCGCACCGCTCTGGAGCTGCTGCGCCTGCTCGCCCAGGACGCTCCGGCGGAGCGGATCGACGAGCAGGCGCGTGCGCTCGCGGAGGCCGACCCGCAGAGCGGGGCGGTCGCCCGCGAGCTCGCCTTGCGGGTGCGCAGCGGCATCGATGCCCGCCGCAGGCGCGAGGCGGAGCTCTCGGCGCTCGTCGACATCGCGCGGGATCTGGCATCGCGGCCTGATCCCGGCGGGGTGCTCGACGCGATCGTGCGGCGGGCCCGCAGCCTGCTCGGCACGGATGTCGCCTACCTGACGCTGGCCGACGCCGACCGCGGCGACACGTTCATGCGGGCGACCGCGGGGTCGGTGTCGGCGCGGTTCCAGGCACTGCGGCTGCCACAGGGCGCCGGGCTCGGCGGCCTGGTGGCGCAGACGCGACGGCCGTACTGGACGGCGGACTATCCCGGCGACGACCGCTACGCGCACACCACCGAGATCGACGCCGCCGTCGACGAGGAGGGCCTGGTCGCGATCTGTGGCACCCCCCTGGTCGTCGACGGCGAGTTCGTCGGTGTGCTGTTCGCGGCCAACCGCAGCCGCCGGCCGTTCGCCCGTGGCGAGGTGGCGCTGCTCGGCTCGCTGTCCGCGCTCGCCGCCGTCTCGCCGGTGCAGTCGCGGAGAGCAGCGGAGACCGCTCAGGCACTCGCAGCTCTGTCGAGTGCACACGCCGGGATCGAGCAGGCCGCGGCGGCGCACGACCGATTCGCCGGAGTCGTGCTCTCCGGGGGCGGCGTCGACGACATCGCCGCCGCCCTCGGCGAGATCCTCGGATGCTGGGTCGCGGTGCTGGACGTCGACGACCAGCGGATCGCGTCGTACGGGCCCGCACCGGACGCGGGCCCCGACCACGACCCATTGGCCGCGGCGGAGGCGGTCCGCCGCTCAGCCGCATCCGGCCGGGTCGCGGAGGCCGACGGGTTGTCGGCGGCGGTGGTGAGCGCTGCCGGGCAGCGGCTGGGCACCCTCGTGCTCGGTGGCTGCCCGCCACTGGACAGTGGGCAGGGCCGCACGGTCGAGCGGGCGGCGATGGTCACCGCGCTCGTGCTGCTCTTCCGGCTCCGCGCTGCCGAGTCCGACCAGCGGGTACGCACCGACCTGCTCGCCGACCTGCTCGCCCGGTCCGACGGAAACCTCGACACCACCCTCGTGGAGCGCGGCCGCCTGCTCGGCCTGCGGCTGCACACCCCCCACATCCTGGCGGTGTGCCGGGGCGCACGCCTGGGCGTGCACCTGGCCGCGGCCACCGCCGGGGACGGTCGCGGGCTCGCCGGCGACCACCATGGAGAGGTCGTGGCCGTCGTCCCGGGGCGGGATCCCTCGGCCGTCGCCGCCGTGCTGGCGCGCCGGCTGGGCGCTGACGACGCGAAGGTCACGGTGGGCGCGACGGGCCCGGTCGTGCCCGCGGCGGGTCTGCACGACACCCACGTCGAGGCCCGCCGTGTCACCGATGCGCTCGCGGCGATCGGGATTCGGGCCGGATCGGCGCGCGACCTCGGGTTCGCGGGACTGGTGACGAGCGCGCCCGCGGATGTGGACCGCTACCTGGACCGCGTACTCGGCGCGGTCGCGACGTACGACGACAGACGCGGCAGCGACCTGCTCGGCACGCTGGAGGCCTACTTCGCGGTGAGCGGCAGCCCGCGGCGTGCGGCGGGCATGCTGCACGTGCACGTCAACACGGTGGCGCAGCGCCTGGAGCGGGTGGCCTCCCTGCTCGGCGACGACTGGCAGTGCCCGGACCGGGCCCTGGAGATCCAGCTGGCGCTGCGGCTGCGAAAGCTCCGCGGAAGCTGACGGCGCCGTTCACGGGATCAGCGCGCTTTGGTTCGCTCACGATCATGAACCAGCGCGCGTCCGGCTCGCCACGGCGTGCACGTGTCGGTGTCTCGGTCGTCTTCGCCGTCTGCGGTGCCGCGTTCGCCACCTGGGCGGCGCGGGTGCCTGCGGTGCAGGAGAACCTGGGGCTCGGGGCGGGCGAGCTCGCCGTCGGCCTGTTCGGCCTGGCTGCCAGTTCGGTCGCCGCCCTGATGGCTGCAGGCCCGCTGATCACCGCGATCGGCAGCCAGAAGGGTGCGATCGCCGGAGCACTGATCCTTTGTTCCGGACTCCCGCTCGTCGCGTTCGCACCGAACCTCGCCGTTCTTGTTCCGGCACTCGTCGTGCTCGGAGCTGGCAACAGCCTGCTCGACATCTCCATGAACGCGCACGCGGCCCGCGTCGAGCAGGCCTACGGGCGGCCGATCTTCGCCGGGTTCCATGCGTTCTGGAGCATCGGCGGGCTCGCCGGCTCGGGCGTCGCGGGACTCCTGGCCGCCCTGCAGATCCCCATCAGCGTGCACTTTCCCGCCGCAGCAGCCGTCCTGCTCCTGATCGCGCTGTGGGCGACGACCCGGTGTTTCCTCGGTGGACCCGATCAAGGGCAAGGCCAGTCGGCTTTCTCGCTGCCGAGCAAGGCCTTGATCCCGCTGGGGGCGATCACGTTCGCGGGATTTCTCGTCGAAGGCACGGTCAACGACTGGGGCGCGGTCTTCCTGAC
>DASYES010000928.1:0-3208 GCA_036498885.1 Pseudonocardia sp. | reverse complement strand
GAGCAGATCGACGAGCCCCAAGGTGTCGATCTTCGTGCTGTGCAGCAGTGGCTGGGGCAGGAGTTCGGCGAGCGCGATCTCCTCGCCGACATGCCGTGGCCGCCGGGCACCTCTCGATCGGTGCTTCCGGTGCTCGAACGTGGACGAGCCGAACTTGCGTCGATGATCGAGCACTTGCCGAGGACCGTTCGGTCAGTGCTGACCCCGCCGCCCCGCCTCGCGGGCTCCGAACAGCTGCGACCGGGCGAAGCAGTCGGCGGCGCGTGACGTCCGCCGCACCATATCCCTCCGGATCAGCCGAGCCGCAGGTCGGGGCACAGCACTGTCAGCGGGCCGCCCGGGGTGTCATCGCGACGATCGCCTCAGCGCCCGCAGCGGCGGGACCTCGACGGGGCTGGGCAAAGCGCGGTCCGGGCGTGCCTCGTTGAGGGCCAATTGCAGCGCTCGGCCCGCTGCATGGTGCGATCGGCAGCGTGTCGCTCGCTATGTACCTCGCCGGGCTCGACCATGCCCGGCTGACGACGCTGCTGGAGCTCCGCTCGGACGTCCTGGTCGAACCCGTGCCGCGCAGCGTGGCGGAGTTGGCCGAGCGGCTGGGCGGCGTCGACTCACTGGCGCGGGCGCTGCCCGAGATGAACCGCGACGAGGTGGTGGTCGCTGAGCTCGTCGCACTGCTCGGTGACGCGGAGCCGGCTGCGGTCGCCGTCCGGCTCCGCGCGCCGGAGGCGGACGTCCGGCAGGTGATCGACGGCCTGTGTGCGCGGGGCCTCGCATGGAGCGTCGACGGGCGGGTGGGGCTTCCCGAGCGGTTGGCCGAGCACCTTGCCGAGGGGGTCGACGGTTTCCGGCCGATCGCCGTGATCGGGCGGCAGACGAACGTGGAGAGCCTGCGGAAGGCGGTGGCCGGGCTCGGTGGTGCTCCGGACGGGCTGCGCAAGCCCGAGCTGATCGAGCGGCTCGCCGAACTCGTGACCGATCCGGACACGGTCGCCCGGGCCATGGCGGGCCTTCCACAGGCAGCACGCAAGCACCTCGATCGTCTCCTGCGAGGCGAGTATCTCTACTTCGGCAGCAGGGGTGGTCCGGAGGAGTCGCTGCTCCGGGCCGGGCTAATCGTCGAGGGGGCGTACCACCACGCGGAGCTGCCTCGCGAGGTGGCTGTCGCGCTCCGACTGACCGAGGCAGGCGGCCTGGCCGGGTGCCCGTGCATCCCGGTGTCGGCGGACGATCCCGACGACGGCCGGGCCGGCGCCGAGACCGCGCTGCTCGCGCTCACCACGCTGCTCGACGAGGCGCGCCGCCGGCCGCTCGCCGCCCTGAAGAAGGGCGGGGTCGGGGCGCGGGAGCGCACCCGGCTCAGCACCCGGCTCGGGCTGGCCGACCCGGCCCTGTGGATCGACATCGCCTACGCGGCGGGGCTCCTGGCCCGGGTATCGGACGGCTACGCACCGACGGCCGAGTACGACGAGTGGCGGGACGCGGAACCGGGCATCCGCTGGGCCCGCATCGCCGTCACGTGGTTCGACCTCGACCTGGCCCCGACCAGCCGGGAGATCGAGGACGGCGAGGTGGCACCTCCGCTGCCGCTCGAGTCCGCGGCGGGGATGCTGCGCCGGGCGCTGCTGCGCGCCGCGGAGGGCGGTCGATCATTGCAGGCCGCAGGCAATCGGATCGACTGGTTCTGCCCGCTGCACGGTTACGACGACGCCGGTCGCGCCCGCAAGACCGCCGCGGCACTGCACGAGGCGCGGGTGCTCGGGGTGGCTGTCGGCGATCGGCTGTCCGCGCTCGGTGAGTGCCTCATCGCAGCCGGGCGGGGTCCCGGCGCAGCCGATGAGTTGGCAGCGGGCTGCGCCCATCTACTGCCGGCGGCGGCCGGGCTGGTCGTGTTGCAGTCCGACCTCACCGCGGTCGTCTCCGGGCAGCTGAGCGCCGCGACGGCCCGGGTGGTCGCCGCCGCGGCCGTCCCGGAGGCCCATGGCGCCGCGACCATCTGGCGCTTCACCCCGGAGAGCGTGCGCAGCGCCCTCGACGTCGGCTGGACCGCCGACGAGCTGCGCGCCGAACTTTCGAACGCCACTGATCATCCGTTGCCCCAGCCACTGGACTACCTGATCACCGACGTCGCGCGCCGCCACAGCGCTGTGCGGGTGCGCGCAGTGCGAGCTTGCGTGACCGGATCGGAGGTGGAGATCGCGGAGATCCTGCACACTCGCGCGCTCCGCACGCTCGGGCTGCAGAGGCTCGCGCCGACGGTGTTGGCGAGCGCCGCCGAGGTGGACGAGGTGCTGTCGCGCCTGCGTGGGGCGGGATTCTCGCCGATGCCCGAGGACGCCAACGGCGTCGTGATCGTGCCGGATCGAACGGGTCCGCCTTCGCCCGGCGTGCGCACGATCCCGGTCCGGGGCCGGGTAACCGCCGCTGATCTCGCTATCCGCCTGCTCGACGCCGGGAACACGCCTGCGCCCGTGTCCCAAGCCCACGCCGAGCTCACGAGCTTCGCTCCGCACCTGGACGGGGCGGAGGTGGCGGTCCTGGCCGATGCCCTCGAGCGCGGTCTTGACGTGCGGATCGGCTACCGGAACAAGAAGGGGAACGTCACCGTCCGGGAGATCCGGCCGCAGCAGCTGTACGGGCGGTGGCTGATCGCATGGTGCCACCTGCGTTCCGCGGAACGCGAGTTCACAGTGGCGGGGATCGAGTCGGTGAGCCCTGTGGGCTGACCACTTCGGGTTGCTCGCCGCCGACGGGCCGGACTGTCGGTGCCCCTCATGGCCAGCGCCGCGACGGGCACGTTGATCAGGAACACGCAGCGCAACGCGACGGTGCGGGTCAGCACCCCCATCACGGGCCCGAGCTCGGTGCCAACACCCGCGACCGGCGCTCGCGAACGTCGGTGCGGTCGTCTACGTCCTCGGGCTCGGGCTCTGCGGCATCACCACGGGCATGGGCTATTCGCTCGGCAAGAACGCCGTGCAGGACGTGCTTCCCGCCTTGACCCATCCGCGCCCTGCCGATGACGATCTCCGGCCGGGTCACTGGGGCCAAAATCGTCAAACCGACGAATCGTCACTCTATTAGCTCTGTGTAACTGACTAGTCATCGTTGGTTAAATCGCACGGAGCGTGTGTGAGCGGGGGTCGGGATGACCGCGGACTGGTCGGCAGAGGTCATCGAGGCAGTCGAGCGGTGGATCGAGACCAAACCC
>DASYES010000927.1:0-4822 GCA_036498885.1 Pseudonocardia sp. | reverse complement strand
CTCGGAGGCGACTGATGACCGGCCCGAACGTCGACCCCGCGGCCATCCCCGACAGGCCGATCGCGGCGGGTGCACCTGCCGCGGAGGCCCAGGAACACCCCCCGGTCTGGGATGCCCGCGGCAAGCGCTGGGACTACGTGCCCGATCTCGGTGGATGGGTGTGTGAGCAGGACTCAGGCACCCTGAGCCGCGACATCGGCTCCATCCCCGCGGAGTTCCAACCCACCTACGGCTACCCGCCGCCGCACCCACCCGTTCTGCCTGCCGACCCGCTGTAGGCCGGGAGGCTCGTCCCCCGCAGGCGCCGGGCCGCGGATCCGTCAGGAGCTCGTGGCCGGCGCCCAGCGCAGGAGCGCCGCCACCCCGTCCTCGACGGGGCGGCCGACGAGCCCCGTGCGCCCGCCACCGAGGGGCTGGAACGCCGCACCCGAACCCGAGGCGGCGCGCAGCAGCCCCGAATCCACCGGCACCTGGTCCACCGGCTCGTCCCCCATGGCCTCGAGCTCCTCACGGTCGAGAGCGACGTGGGTCGGGGCCTCGGCGATCCACACCGACGCGGCACGCTCGACGCCTCCGTCGAGCAGCAGGGTGTCGACCTGCTCGGCGCGCAGCGCGGCCAGTACGGGTCGGATTCCCTGGGCGAACGCCCCGTCGGGACGGGCCGCGACCTGGTCGAGGTGCTCCAGCACCGCGAGCCGCTCGCGCGTGCTCGCGTCGCGCGCCGCCACGTCGACAGCCGCCTCGAGCTCGGGATCGTTCGCGCCGGACGGCATGCCCGAGTGCTCGACCTCCACGGCGTACTTCGCCGACTCCTCGCCGAGGTTGTCGTGGAGCAGCCTGCGTGACTGCGCCTCACCGGCGAGGACGACAAGGCGGGCGCCCGTCTCGGCCACACGCCGGTCGACGCGCTCGGCCACATCGCGGACGTTGCTGCGCCAGTTGTTCTCGACGGTGTGCTGCATCTTGAGGTGCTTCCACCCGCCGCCACGCACCTTGTGCAGCGGGTACTCGTCGCCTTCGAGCGCCTCGACGGGCTGGGGTGCGGCATCCACGTCGCTCGGGTCGGCAAGCAGAATCTCGCCGCCGTTCTTGTCGACGCGCACGACGACCGCGGTCATCGGTTCGGGCAGCTGCAGCAGCATCGGGAGGAGATCGGGTGCCGGCCCCCAGGTGGCCGAGGGCTGGTCAGGGGGCTCGGGGAGGAAGCGGTCGAGTGCCACCTCGGCGCCGCGCGCGACGAGCACGCGGCCTGCGCGGCCCTCGGCCCGATGGCCACGCAGGATGGCGTTCTCCAGCGCGTCCAGCGCCCTGGCGTCCGCGCCGTGCTCCTCGAGCGAGGTGCGTTGCTCCTGCCAGCGCAGGCGCAGAGCGTGTTCGGCGTCCTCACTGTCGTGGGACGCGTCGAGGTACACGGTGGCGCAGGGCTCGAAAGGTTCGGTCAGCCCACGGAGGAAGTGCAGATCCACGTGGATCGGATACCCCTACGCCTCCGGGCGAACCGTCATGGAAGACGATCCCCTCCGCCTTCGTGCGCTGCGCGAAGGGCCAGAACGTCCCGCCGGCGCAGACCGGCTCGCCCTCAGCCTGCCGACGCCTTCTCGCCGGTGGGCGTGACGACGAACCAGGTGTTGTCCTGACCGTGCCGCCCGGCACTCTGGTTGCCGCCGGGGTCGTCACTGTCGCGGTAGAGGGGCCATCCGGCGAGGGTGAGCTGGGTGGTGCCCTCGGGGCGCGTGATCGTGCCGATCGCGGCAGGGGCGACGCCGAGGAGCTGGGGCTGCTCACCCGCGGTGACCAGCACCGGCAGCCACGACTGGGCGCACGCTCCGGTGCAGTTCGACGTGGGCGGGTTGGAGCTGTCGGCGTCGGATCGGTACATGAGGTGCCCTGACCCGTCCGTGGTGACGACGCCGAGAGAACCGGTCTGCACGGCCCACAGCGACGGCGCACTGGGCTCGTGGCCCTGGTGTTCACCGTGCTCGCCATGCCCCCCGGGTTGCTGAGCACCGCCCGGTGCGGCGGCCGGCGGCACGGCAGGAGCTGGGGGTGGCGCGGCGGCGCAGCCGGCGACGGCGAGCGCGCCGGCGGCCAGGACGGAACCGACAAAAGCGAGCCTGGGACGGGACACGGCTGCCGATCCTCTCCCTAGGGCACCTCGGAGTCGACCCCTGGGGGCGATGTCATTCCTCGGGTACCTCGCGTTCGATCTCGTCCAGCCAGATTCGGGCGGACATGTCGGAGGGGGCGCGCCAGTCACCGCGGGGGGAGAGTGATCCACCGGCGGAGACCTTCGGACCGTTGGGCAGGGCGGAGCGCTTGAACTGGCTGAAGCTGTAGAAGCGCTTCGCGAAGACCTGCAGCCAGTGCCGGATCTCGGCAAGCGTGTAGGACGGGCGCTTGTCGGCGGGGAATCCGGAGGGCCAGCTCCCCGCGTCGGGGTCGTGCCAGGCGTGCCACGCCAGGAACGCGATCTTCGAGGGGCGGAACCCGTAGCGCAGCACCTGGAACAGAGAGAAGTCCTGCAGGGAGTAGGGACCGACCATGGCCTCGCTGCTCTGGACCTGCTCGTCCTCGCCCGTCGGCACGAGCTCGGGGGTGATCTCGGTGCCGAGCACTGAGTCCAGGACCTTGCCGACCTCCGGCTCGAACTGCTCGGAGCTCACAACCCAGCGGATCAGGTGCTGGATCAGGGTCTTGGGCACCCCGCCGTTGACGTTGTAGTGCGACATCTGGTCGCCCACGCCGTAGGTGCTCCACCCCAGCGCCAGCTCGGAGAGGTCACCGGTGCCGAGCACGATCCCACTGCGCTGGTTTGCGGCCCGGAACAGGTAGTCGGTGCGCAGACCGGCCTGCACGTTCTCGAAGGTGACGTCGTACTGCGGCTCGCCGCGGGAGAACGGGTGGCCGAGGTTCGTCAGCATCAGCCGAGCGGTGTCGGTGATGTCGATCTCCTCGAAGGTGATCCCGAGCGCCTGCGCGAGCCGCATAGCGTTGCCCTTGGTGTGCTCGCCGGTGGCGAAGCCGGGCAGGGTGAACCCGAGGATGTCGCTGCGTGGGCGGCCCAGGCGGTCCATCGCCTTCGCGGCGACGATCAGCGCGTGGGTGGAGTCCAGCCCGCCGGAGACACCGATCACCACCTTCGGTTGCCCGATCGCCCGCAGCCGCTGCTCGAGTCCGGAGACCTGGATGCTGTAGGCCTCGTAGCAGTCCTGCTCGAGCCGGGACTCGTCAGCAGGCACGAACGGGAACCGCTCGAGCTCGCGGCGCAGCCCGATGTCCCCGCGGGGCGGGTCGAGGCGGAACTCCACTCGCCGGAACGCGTCCGTGCGCGCGGCGTGGTGGCGGCGGTTGTCGTCGAAGGTGCCCATCCGCAGCCGCTCGGCCCGGATGAGGTCGAGATCCACGTCGGCGACCGAGCGGCGTTCACCGTCGGGGAAGCGGTCGGTCTCGGCGAGCAGCACACCGTTCTCGTAGATCATGGTCTGGCCGTCCCAGGCCAGGTCGGTGCTCGACTCTCCCTCACCAGCGGCGGAGTACATGTAGGCGGCCAGGCACCGCAACGAGGCCGAACGGCAGAGCAGCTTGCGGTCCTCCGCGCGCCCGATGGTGATCGGGCTGCCCGACAGGTTCGCCAGCACCGTGGCACCGGCAAGCGCTGCCTCCGCGCTCGGCGGCACCGGGATCCACATGTCCTCGCAGACCTCGACGTGCAACACGAGCCCGGGCACATCTGTGGCGGTGAACAGCAGGTCCGGGCCGAACGGGACATCCACGCCCGCGTCCGGGCCACCGATCCGGATCGTCGTGGAGAGGTCGTCGCCGGGGGCCAGTTGGCGGCGCTCGTAGAACTCCCGGTAAGTGGGCAGATACGACTTCGGCGCCACTCCCAGCACCCGCCCCCGGTGGATCACCACGGCGGTGTTGTAGACGCGATGGCGGAACCGCAGCGGCGCACCCACCACCAGCACCGGGAGCAGGTCCGCCGACCCGGTGACCACGTCGAGCAACGCCTCCTCGACGGAGTCCAGCAGGGTCTCCTGCATCAGGATGTCTTCGATCGAGTACCCCGACAGCGCCAGCTCGGGAAACACCGCCACCCCGACGCCGTCGTCGTGGCACTCGCGCGCGACGCGAAGCACAGCCTCGGCGTTGGCGGCCGGAACGGCGATCGAGGTCTTGATCGTGCATGCCGCCACCCGGAGGAATCCGTGGCGGTACGCGGAGTGGAAGTCCATGCGAGTGGAGACGACCTTCCTCGTGAGGGGCAACACCGGAGATCCTGCTTGCAGTGTGCCCTTCCTGCGAGGCCGGGGAAGGTCAGCAGCGCTGCGAGCGCCGTCTCGTCCGGTCGTCGTCGGGTCGCTGGACTATCCGGGGGTGAACCCGCGGATCGAGTGTGCGGTGCCCCGGCCGTCGCCGTAGAGACCGAGACGGCCGTCGCCGTAGAGACCGAGACGGCCGTCGCCGTAGGGACCGAGACAGCCGTGAGGCTGAGACAGCCGTCGCCGTAGAGGCTGAGTCAGACCGTCGCTGCCGGCGGCCGGGGAAGGAGCGGTCAGCCCGACAGCCGTTGGGCCAGCAGATGCTTGCCCCGCTCGCCGCCCTTGCGGCTCTCTTCCTGTGCGCGGCGGAAGAGCTCGGCGAGCTCGTCATCACCCTCGCGCTGCGCGTCCTGGATGTAGGTCTCCATCCGCAATGCGTTGTCCAGACAGGCCTCGGTGAACCAGATGAGGTTGTAGTCCTTGTCCTTCGTCCCGGTCACGTGCCCGGTTTCCGTGGTCGACATCAGTGATCCCTTCTCGCGGCTCAGGATGCACCTTCG
>DASYES010000926.1:0-3051 GCA_036498885.1 Pseudonocardia sp. | reverse complement strand
TGTCCACGCACCGGGGAGGTGACGAGCACAGCCGCCGACGCGCACGGCCAGTCGTTGACGGACTGGCTGCTCAGCTTGGCGAAACCGCACGTGGATCCGGCCTGACCGGGGATCTCCACCGCGGTCACGAGCTCACCGTGGCGCAGGTCCGTCTCCTGGAAGGCGACGAAGAAGTCCCGGAGCGCCACCTGGCGGGTGCCCTCGCTGCTGCGGAGCTCGACCCGCGCGTCCAGCACCATGAGCGCGGTCGGCGGGTCCAGCCGGTAGTCGCCGTGGGCGAGGTTGCCGCCGACGCTCGCGGTGTTGCGCACCCGCGGGTTCGCGACGTGCCCGTAGACCTGAGCCGCGAGCGGGGTCACGCGCCGCACCAGCGGGTCGGTCTCCATCCGGCGCAGCGTGACCATCGCGCCGACGCGCAGGCCGCTGCTGGTCCGCTCGAGCCCGGAGAGATTCGGCACCAGGGAGAGGTCGACCAGGTCCGAGGCGAAGAGGACGCCCTGCTTGATGAGGATCTGCACGGCTGTGCCGCCGCCGTAGACCATGGGCTGGTCGAGGGTCGCCAGCAGGGCGCAGGCCTCCTCGAGACTCCGCGGCCGGTGCAGGGTGGGAGCCGCCGCCACCGAGGCGTCGGCGGTCATCGCCGGGCCGCCACGATCCGCGACAGCCCGGCGATCACGCTGGCGGTGGCCGCTACGGCGAGCACACCGAGAACCAGCACCCTACGGCCGGTGAGCAGGTCGCCGAGGCGGCGACACCACGGGGCGCGACCAGGCGTGGCCCCATCGCCGGCAGGCGGGGCCGCGGCCGGCCGGGTCCCGGAGGCAGCCGCCGCGCCTGCGGCGACCGGCGCCTTCACCCGTTGGTCCGTGGCTCGGGCCGCGAGCAGCTCACGCGCCACGGCGTTGCCCGGTCCCGGCGGCCCCGCGGCACACACCCGGGAGAAGTCGGCGGCGAACTGGCGCTCGACCTCTTCGGTGCGCCGCCGCACGATCGACTCGCCGAGCCGTCCGATCTTGCCCCAGAGGGCCACGTCCAGGCCGAACTCGACGCGCGAGTTGTCCGCCGCACCGTCCTCGTTGACCGCCAGCGCGGCCTCGATCTTGATCGAGCTGCCCAGCCGGCGGTCCTCACCGCGCAGCAACGCCTTGACCTGCCCGGGCCCTGCCTGCTCGGTGATCTCGGCCGTGAATCCGGCACTGAACCGGACATGCGCGACCTCGTTGACCAACATGCCGCGGTAGTGCGTGTCGTCGACCTTCACGAGCTCCTGACAGCCGGGCACGCAGGCCCGCATCGAGTCCGGATCGAAGAAGTGAGCGAACACGCGCTCCGGGGCGGCAGGCACCCAGAACGAGGAACTGAGCTTCATTTGACCACCATACTGGACTAGTTATCTCGTATGCAGGACACTAGGCCGAGCCCGAAAGGGCCGTCAACCCGACCCGCGGGCGCACCGAACGTCTCGGCTACCGTCTCGTCGCAGAGCGTGGTGATCGCCGGGCGGCGCGATCGACACGGCCGGCACGCCCACGAATCGGAGGCAGGAGAGCGTCATGGCGAGCGATGTGCCCGCGGTCATGAACGCCGTACGGCTGCTGGAGCGGATCGCCCGCGACTGGCCCGAACCCGTCCCGTCGGGTGTGCTGATCGACGACCTCGAACTCAACCGCAGCACCTGCTACAACATTCTGGGCACCCTGCAGCGGGCCGGTTGGGCCGCCACGAGGGGCGACCGCTCCGGATGGTGGCTCGGCCCACGCCTGCTGGCCATGGTCGACGCGTCCCAGGACTGGATGCGCGAGGTCGTCCAGCAGGAGCTCGACGACCTCAGCAAGCGCCTCGGCTACCTGACCTTCGCCGTGCGCCGGCACGGTTCCGCCGAGTACGCCGTGGTGGCCAAGGCCGACCGCGGACAGGGCGTACGGATCACCGTCGGCCTGGGCGACAGCTTCGCGTTCTCCGCACCCGCGATCATGCGCGCCTTCCTCGCCTGGTCGGACCCCGACGAGGCGGACCGGATGATCGACAAGAACGACCTCATCGCCTTCACGGCGGAGACGGTGGTCGACCGGGATGCGCTGCGCGCCGAGCTCGCCGAGACCAGGCGACGCGGCTACGGGATCAGCATCCGGGAGTACGACCTCGGACAGTCCGGGGTGTCGGCTCCGGTGTTCGACGAGCACGGCCGCGTGACCATGGTGCTGTGCTCGCTGGCGTTCTCCTCCGAGCTCAACCAGTCGACGGTCACGGAGGCAGGCGAGCTGATCCGTGAGTGCGCCGCGCGCATCACGGAGCGCACCGGCGGCACCCTCCCGCCCCGCTGACCAGGCCCCACTCACCGCACCGGTCCCCGTTCCCGCCGCGCCCCACGAGGTCGCGGCGCCTTGACGGCACTCCCGCTCTGTCATACCGTCCGACCACAGATCAGATGTCCTGCATGTAGGACAACTCGTCCAGCGGACAGCGCATTATGCCGCGGGCGACCAGAGGAAGGACCTCGGTGCACGACATCGCCGTCGCACGGAAAACCTGGCTCAGCGGACTGGGGCGCTCCCAGTGGCGGTCGCTGTTCGCGGCGAACCTCGGATGGCTCTTCGACGGGTTCGAGACCTACGCGCTCATCCTCACCGCGGGCACCGTGCTGCACCGGCTCGCGCCGGGCGAGCCTGCCGGCTCCGTCGCCTTCCTCACCGGCGCCACCATCGCGGTGACGCTGCTCGGCTGGGGCATGGGCGGCATCCTCGGCGGCGTCTTCGCCGACTACTTCGGCAGGCGCCGCACGCTGATCACGGCGATCGTGCTCTACGCAGCGTTCACCGGGCTCAGCGCGCTGTCCTGGTCGTGGGAGTCCTTCCTGGTGCTGCGCTTCATCACGGGGTTCGCGCTCGGCTCGGAGTGGGGCACCGGCACGTCGCTGGTGGCCGAGATGTGGCCGAGCAACGCCAGGGCGAAGGCCGCCGGGCTGATGCAGTGCGGCCTCGGCCTCGGCTTCTTCATCGCCTCGTTCTGCTGGTACTTCATCGCGCCCATCGGCCCCGACTCCTGGCGCCT
>DASYES010000925.1:0-2154 GCA_036498885.1 Pseudonocardia sp. | reverse complement strand
GGTGCTCGCCGACCCGGGCCTGCTCGAACGCGTCGTCGTCAACGTCGTGGACAACGCGCTCCGCCACGGCGCCGGTGCCCCCGTCACGCTCCGGGCCAGCAGCTACGCCGACATGGTCGAGCTACGCATCGTCGACTCCGGTCCCGGGGTTTCCGCCGACCGGCTCAACCGGATGTTCGCCCCCTTCCAGCGCCTCGGCGACCGGGGGAACAGCGGGCTCGGCCTCGGGCTGAGCGTGGCGCGCGGCTTCACCGAGGCCATGGGCGGCACCATCACCGCGGAGGACACACCGGGCGGTGGGCTCACCATCGTGATCAGCCTGCCCGCCGCCCCGCATCCCGCGGCCTTGACCTCGTAATCCACTCCTATCGGACCGAACGGACGTCAAGAACGCGCAGGGATCTTCGCATCGGGCGTCAACAAGCTGCCGATGTGCTTCCGGGCACCAGGCCCTACCACGCACCCTCATCCCATGTATGTCGGCGGTCTGCCCCCGGGCCGATTCGCCGACCTCTCGCCGCAGTACCGCAGGAGCCACCCATGACCAGCTCGCACGTTCTCCTCGCCGTGCTGCTCAGCGGCTACTCGACCATCGCGGTCCTCAGCGCCCGTGCTGTCCTCCGCGAAACGGCGCGGGAGAAGACGCAAGGGCACGCTGCACGCGGGGGCCGGCAGCCACCGAGATCCGAACAGCCCCTGGTAGCACCATGGCGTCTGGTTCCGGACCGGATCCGTTTGAACGACGTCAAGGCAGGTAACCCGACGCTGCCGGCAGCGAGACGCTGTCCGGAGCGCGAGCACACGCGCAACGATCCGAGAGGTGACGTCCATGTGTGCCGACCCTGCTCCATCCAGGGAGCGGACAGCTGAATTCGTACTGCACCGGCCTCTGGGACTGACGGCGGGCGCCGCCCGACGGCTCCACGTGTACGTCGATGACGAACGGGCCGCGGACCTGCATCTCGGTGCGACGACGCACGTGCCGGTGGAGGCAGGCCCCCATCTGCTGCAGGCGCGCTGCTTCCCCCTGATCAGCGCGGATCTGCCTGTCGTCCTCGCCCCTCACGAGACCCTGGGTGTGGCGATCTCCATCGACGCGCTCGGGGACCTGAAGATCGACATCGCACCAGTGGACGAACAGGCCCGACCGCAGGGGCCGACCGGACGCTGACCCGGCCCGGGCACGAGGCAGCGTGTGGCTCCGCGGTTCTTTCGAGCCCGGGGCCACCTCACGGTGGCAGCCCGGGCTCGATTCCGGGAGGGAAGCTACTCGGTGGCGAGTGCGTGGACCGTCGCCAGGAGCACGTTCGCCCCGGCCTCGACGTCCTCCCAGGTGGTCAACTCGGCCGGTGAGTGGCTTCGCCCCTCGACACTGGGCACGAAGATCATGCCCGTGGGGGCGAGCCGCGCCACGTTCTGCGCGTCGTGCCCGGCACCGGACGGCAGGCTCAGGGTCTTCATACCCTGGTCGGCCGCCACCGTCGCCACGAGATCCTGCATCCGCGGGTGCAGGGGCACCGGGTCGGTGATGCTCTCGCGGGTATAGCTGACCTCCAGGCCGTGGTGGTCGGCGACGTCACGCGCCGCGGCGACGATGGCCTCCTCCAACTCGAGGATCCGCTTGCGATCGGAGTCGCGGAAGTCCAGCTGGACGCGGGCGAGGCCCGGCACGACATTCGCCCCGCCGGGCTCCACGTGGAGGATGCCGCACGTGGCGACCGCGGTCTGGCTGACCGACCGGGCCGCCTCCGGCAGGCGCACCACCAGATCACCGGCGCCGCGCAGCGCATCGCGCCGTAGCGGCATCGGTGTGGTGCCGGCGTGGTCCTGGCGGCCACGAAACTCGACGTGGCCGCCTCCCATCCCCACGATCCCCGTGACCACGCCGATCCCCGCTCCGGCCGACTCGAGCACGGAGCCCTGCTCGATGTGCAGCTCGACGTAGGCGTGGACGTCCCCGGGGCGCACCGCCGTGCGGGTCGCCGCGCCAGGGTCCCAGCCCATGCCCCGCAGCGCGTCGACGAGCAGGTCACCGTCGCGCCCGCGCAGCCGGGCGAGCTCATCCGCTGTGAAGCCGCGCGCCACCGCCGTCGAACCGAGCAGGTGGTGATAGCTGCCTTCCTCGTCGGCGAAGACCACGGCCTCGACCGGACG
>DASYES010000924.1:0-3086 GCA_036498885.1 Pseudonocardia sp. | reverse complement strand
GCCGGTGTCGGGCTGATCACGAGCTCGGGCTTGACCGCCGATGCCACGTCGGAGTCGTTGTAGTCGCCACCGGAGAAGTAGAGCTGCGTGGTGATCAGCTGGTGGCCCTCGGCGACGACCTTGAAGTGCAGGTGCGCCGGCCGCCAGGCGTGCCAGCCGGCTGCGGCGATGAGCTCACCGGTCGCACCGTCGTGCGGGATCTGGTACGGCGCGGGCTGGACGGTCCGGATCTCGACGTTGCCGTCCTCGTCCGCGACGACGACGCCGCGGAGGTTCCACTCGGGGAGAGCTGGGGCGAACTGGGAGTAGAGGCCGGCGTCGTCGGCGTGCCAGACCTCGGCCTGCGCACCCGGCAGCGGAGCCCCGTCCGCACTGCGCACCTGCGCCCGGAACACCAGCGGGGTGCCGGCCTCGCCGTCGCGCATGGGCAGGGTGATCCGCCCGTCCTCGGACCGGGGTGCACCGGGCACGTAGAACGGCCCCTCGATCGTGCCCTTGCTCCCCGGGCGGCCCTCGCTGTTGACCTGTTCGACCGCGTGCTCGACGAACACGTCGAGGAACAGCGGCCACTCGCCGTCCTGGCCCACCTTGATCAGCCACGCCTTGAGGGCGTCGTACTCGGGGTAGGTGACGTGCTGACGGCGGATCACGTGGTGGATCTGCGCGAGCACCTCCGACGCCAGCGCGGCGACCCGCTCCTGGCTGGCGCCGGACACCCCGGACCTGGTCTTCTCCTGGAACACCTTCGTCGCGCTCGCGCCGGTTGCGGCGGCTGTCGCGTCGTGTTCGGTCACCTGCGTCATCGCATGCCTCGCTTCTGTGGTGGGGAGTTGACTTCGGAGCAGCCAGGGCGCCGGCTACATGTCCTGGCGGTAGTGCTCGAGCTTGTCCTCGTCGATCTCGACGGCGAGTCCCGCGCCCTGGCGGACGAGCAGGCAGCCGTCCTTGATCTGCAGCGGCTCGGCCAGCAGGTCGTCGGCCATGTCGAGGAAGTTGGACAGCTCACCGGGGCGTTGGGCGGTTCGCTCGAACGCCGCGCCGAACGCCACGCTGCACAGCGAGCCGATCTGGCCATCGATCTGGTTGCCCATCACGACCTCGACGCCGATTCCCTCGCACAGGTGCAGCACCCGCTGCGAGTAGCTGAACCCGGTGCGCGCGGTCTTGATGCTGACGCCGTTCGCGGATCCGCCGAGCAGCTCCCGGGTGACGTCCCCCGGCCGGCTGCCGCTTTCGTCGGCGAAGATCGGGATGCGGCTCTGCGTCACCAGCCAGCGCCGGCCCAGCACGTCGTCGGCGGGGCAGAGCTCCTCGGCGAAGGTGAGGTCGAGGTCGTCCATCGCGCGCAGCGCCCGTGCGGACTCCGAGGGCGTCCACCCGCGGTTGCCGTCGATGTAGAGCTCCACGCCGTCACCGAGGCCCGCGCGGAGCGCCCTGCACACCTCGACGTCGAGCTCGATCGGCCGCCTGCCGACCTTCACCTTGAACGTGGTGATGCCGTACTGGTCGCGCATGCGCTCGGCTTCGGTCACCATCTCCCCGGCCGGGGCGAACCCGACCATGTGCGCGACCCGCATCCGGTCGGTGTAGCCGCCGATCAGTTCGGTGACCGAGACGCCGAGCGACTGCCCGATCAGGTCCCACACCGCCATGTCGATGGCGGCCTTCGCCGTGGGGTTGGCGACCGTGCGGTTGAGCCTTGCGTGGATGACCTCACGTTCCAGCGGAGACAGCCCGATGATCTGCGGGGCGAAGATGCCGTCGATCACCGCGCGGATCGAGGCCTGGGTCTCGCCGTAGGTGAACGGACGCGGCGGGGCCTCCGCGGTGCCGATCAGTCCGGAGTCGGTGTGCACCCGGACGAGCACGTGCTCGGCGACCGCGACCTCTCCGCTGGCGAACCGCAGGGGTTTGCGATACGGGATGGCGAAGGGGATCGTCTCGATCCTGCTGATCTTCAACGGGTCTCCCCGGGCTGTGGTGGCAGTGTGGTTTCGCCGGCTGGGTGGTGTTCGCCGGCCGTGTGGTGTTGCCGGCCGTGTGGTGCGTGCAATCAGCGGCGGATGAGGGGACTGCGGACGACGTGGGCGCCCGCCTCGCGGTCCGCGGCGTCGAAAAAGTCCTCGCGGTAGATGTCGCGAGGGAACAACCGCGCCTTCATCAGCGCCTTCATGGTGTCGGTGACCATGTCCGGGCTGCCGCAGATGTAGGCGACGTTGCCCGCCGCTCGCGGGTAGTCCTCGGCTAGTTGAGCCGGCACCCGCCCGGCCCGGCCGGCCCAGCTGTCGCGGGACAACGCCGGGCGGTAGGTGAACCAGTCGTGGGCGGCCGCCATCTGCTCGAGCCACTCGTGCTCGTAGAGGTCGGCCCTGGTGGCCACGCCGTGGTACAGCACCACCTCGTGCTCCGCCCCGGTCTCGGCGATGTGCGCGACCATCGACTTCAGCGGGGCCAGCCCGGTGCCGCTGCCGAGCAACAGGACCGGCTGGTCGCGCAGCGGGCGGAACGAGAACCGGCCGTAGGGGCCCGACAGGGTGACTTGGTCACCGACTGCCATGCTCGTGAAGACCCAGCCGTCGGTCGCCAGCCCGCCCGGCGACCGCTTGAGGTGCAGTTCGATGCCAGTCCCGTCGGCCGGGGTGCTCGCGATCGAGTAGGGCCGCTGGACGCCGCCGGGCACGTCGAGCAGGACGTACTGCCCCGGGTTGAACCGCAGCGGGGTGTCCAGCCGGACAACCAGCGTGCGCACGCCCGGCGCGGGTTCCTCGAGCGTCTCGACGACACCGGAGTAGTCCCGGACCGGGTGGATGTCGACTCCGTCCTCGACGTCGACCTCGCCCTCGATGACGACGTCACCGCGCGGTTTGGCCACGCAGACCAACGCAGCGCCCTCGTCGCGTTCGCTGTCCAGCAGCGCGTAGGGCGAGGCGTCCCCGAGGTCGAGATCGCCCTCCAGCACCTGCGCCTTGCACGTGCCGCAGGTGCCGTGGGTGCAGGCGTGGGGCAGCCAGATCCCTTCCCGCAGGCACGCGTCCAGGACGGTCTGGTCATCCCGGCAGGTGATCTCCGTGCCGATGGGTTCGACG
>DASYES010000923.1:0-2133 GCA_036498885.1 Pseudonocardia sp. | reverse complement strand
ACCTTGTCCACCCGCAGCTGCGCGTCGGTCAGGGCCTCCAGCACCGGCTTGCGCCCGTAGACGGTGATGAAGGTGTCCTTGGGGGAACGGGCTCCCGGCTCCCCCGTGATGCCCCGCGCTCCACTGCTGCTCCGCACGGGTGTCAGGGTGCCACCTAGGATCTGGTCCATGCCGCCCCGGCTCTCCGCGCTCGACGCGTCGTTCCTGTACCTGGAGCAGCCGACGACGCCCATGCACGTGGGCGGGGTGTCGATCTTCCGGCGGCCGCGCCCGGCCGGTCCGTCCGGAGGGTTCGACTACGAACGGCTCGTCGATCTGATCGAGCAGCGGATCGCGCTGGTGCCGCGCTACCGGCAGAAGGTTCGTTACGTCCCGGGCAACCTCGCCCGGCCCGTGTGGGTCGACGACCCGGACTTCGACATCGCTTATCACGTCCGCCGATCCGCGCTGCCGAAACCCGGCTCGGACGAGCAGCTCAACGAACTCGTGGCGCGGCTGATGTCGCGCCCGCTCGACCACACGCGCCCGCTCTGGGAGATGTACCTGGTCGAGGGGCTGGCCAGGGGACGCACGGCCGTGCTCACCAAGACCCACCAGGCGATGGTCGACGGCGTGAGCGCGTTCGACATCGGCCAGGTCATCCTCGACGTCTCGGCCACCCCCACGGCGGAACCGCTCGACGGGAAGGCAGGCGACGCGCCGCTCCCCGGGCGGGGCCGGCGCGGACGCAGCACGGTGGAGGAGTTCTGGATGCCGCGCCCGGAGCCGAGCGACACCCAGCTGATCCTCGGGGCCGTGGCCGAGGCGGTGGCGCGCCCGGCCGAGATCGTCGACAACGTCCGGGTGGCCGCCGGCGATGCGTTGGCCACCGTCGGCAAGATCGTCGGCACGGCGGGCAGCCTGTTCTCGATGGCACGGGCCGCGAGCAGGCGGGCGCCGGGCACCCCGCTCAACGTCCCGATCTCCACCCAGCGCCGGTTCGCGGTGGCGCGTACGCGCCTCGAGTCCTACCGGAAGGTGCGGGCCGCGCACGGGTGCACCGTCAACGATGTGGTGCTCAGCGTGGTCTCGGGCGCGCTGCGTAACTGGCTGCTCTCGCGCGGGGAGCCGGTCAGCCCGTCGTCGACGTTGCGGGCGATGGTGCCTCTGTCGGTGCGCGGGGAGGCCGACGTTCCCAGCTCGGCGACGGCCGGCTCACTCGGCAACCGCGTGTCGTCGTTCATCGTGGATCTGCCGGTCGGGGAGCCGAGTCCGGTGGTGCGGCTCCACCATGTGACTCACGCGATGCGCGAACACACGTCCACGGGGCAGTCTGTCGGTGCCGACACCCTGGTCCGGATCGGTGGTTTTGCCCCGCCTACGCTGCACGCCCTGGGGGCGCGCGCCGCGAGCGGGTTCTCGAAGCGGATCTTCAACTTGGTGGTGACGAACGTGCCGGGACCACAGTTCCCGCTGTACGCCGCAGGTGCCCGGATGCTCGAGATGTTCCCGGTGGTGCCGCTGGCCAAAGGCCAGGCGCTCTCGATCGGGCTCACCTCGTACGACGGCGGAGTCTTCTACGGATTCAACGGCGACCGCGACGCGATGTCCGATGTCGACGTTCTCGCCGGCCTGGTCGACGAAGCGCTCGACGAGCTCCTCTCGACCGTGGGGTCGTGAGCGCGATGCGCATCTACGTGCCCGCCACCTGGCCGATGCTGCGGACGCTGGTCAAGAACGGCACCGTGGACCCGATCGGTGGCACCGCGTTCGCCCTCACCCCGCGGCTGCGCGAGTCGTACACCAGCGGCGACGAGGAAGAGCTCGAGTACGCCGCGCTCACCGAGGCCGCCAGGGCGTCACTGCGGCTGCTCGCGGTGGAGCTCGGGGTGGGTGAGGACACCACGCCGGCCCGGCGCGTGGTCATCGCCGCCGATCTCGACGATGTCACCCTGCGGCCCGACCTGGACGACGGCGCCGTCCGGATCGCGGGCACGGTGCCGTTCGAGACCATTGCCGCCGTCCACGTCGACACCGACGAGGCGGAGTACGCGGTGCGCCAGGCCGCGGGTGCCGTCGACGCCGCCGACATGGGCGACCTCGACGCGGAGTTCCTCGTCGGTGAGGCGGAGGACCACGAGCTGGCCTGGTACG
>DASYES010000922.1:0-3346 GCA_036498885.1 Pseudonocardia sp. | reverse complement strand
AGCGTCATGTGGGCCCGCCTGCGCTGGTCGGCCGTCGACAGCTCCACGACAGCCGAGCGGGTGAGGGGATGGCGGAAGGTCAGCCGCCCGGTGCTCTCCTCCACGTGGAGAAGCTGCGCGTGTTCCGCCGGCGCGAGTGGGTCCTCATCGCCGGGCTCGCTGGTGGCCGCCTTCAGCACGCGCAGGTCGGCCGTACTGTCCAGTGCTCCGAGCAGCAGCAGCCGCCGGGAGGCCGCGGGAAGCTCCGAGATCCGCGACACGAACAGAGCCTGCAACCGTCGGCTCAGCGGCAGCACGGCGGGCAGCGCCCGCAGGGCCGGACGCTGCGGTCCCGTCAGCGCGGCAGGGAGCTCCAGCAGCGCGAGCGGGTTGCCGCGTGCCTCGGCCAGTACCCGGCGGCGCACCTTCGTGCCCAGCGTCGGAAACCGGTACCCGATCAGCGCCAGCGCCGCGTCGTCGTCCAGCGGCTGGAGCTCGTGCTCGGGAAGGCCCGCACCCTCGAAGAAGCTCTCCATACCCGGCCGCGAGGCGGCCAGGAACCCCACGCGGCTCCCCGCCAGCCGGCGGGCGACGAACGCGAGTACGGCCGCGCTGGCCCGATCCATCCAGTGGACGTCGTCCACCACCACCAGCACCGCACGCTGTGCGGCTACCGCGCGCAGCAATCCGAGCGTCGCGCTGGACACCACCAGCCGGTCCGGGGGGCACCCCTCCGCCATCCCCAGGGCGATCGACAGGGCTGCCCGGTGCGCCTCGGGCAGCCTTCCGAACTCACCGAGCAACGGAATCAGCACCTGGTTCAGGCCCGAGAAACTGACGTCCGCCTCGAACTCCGCGCCACCCGCGCGCAGTACGAGCATTCCCCGCTCCGACGCCTCTGCGACCGCGACGTCGACCAGCACCGATTTGCCCACACCCGGTTCCCCGACCAGGAGCAGGGCCGCACCGCCGGCCGCCGCCGACTTCAGGAACGAGCTGACCCGCTCCAGGTCCTCGTCACGTCCGACCAGGCCGGCGGCGATGCCCGCCCGACCAGGGTCAGGATCGCTCAACACATGCCTCCAGAGATGTCAGTGGTCACGCCAGGAGCGACAGGCCCCCAGTGATCGACCGCATCCGATCACGGCGCCGACGCTCCCGATGAGGGACGGCGCTCGCCGCGAGGCCGAGGGCGTGACTGATACGACACTGGAACCCAGGTGTTGCAGCACCCAGGGCCCGGCGCTCGCAGCACCGGGTCAGCACGATCTCCTCGGCGGGAAGGACAACCTAACCGGCCGGAATCCCCCTCAGCAAGGACGCCGACCGGGTGGCGAACACTTGTCAACACAGGCTCACATATCCGGGATTTGCGCAGCGGCTCCTGTTGTGCCATAGGGCCTGAACGCAGATTCTGTGATGCCCATCACCGATATGGTTCGATCGCCGCCCGACTCGCCGACATGAACCCGACGGACGAACCGTATACGGACAGCCTGCTTTGCCCGGCATCACATCGACACATGTCACCAGAGTGGACGTTGTCTCATCCATCCGGGTGGATCGGGAATGGGACGAACGGGGGTCTGGCCGCACAGGGTGACGAAGGACACCTGCAAGCGAGTGACCGGACCACCGCGCCGATTCGCGCGCACTTTCGCTGGGCCTGTGATCAGCAGCGAACAGCGAGCAGGTATCCGTCGGGAACAGCTGAGAACGGGTCTGTCGTGAGCGCTTTCGGGCGCGTGACTCAACGACGAACCGTCTCTTCCGCGGTGAGGAGAGTCAATTCGTGGCGACGGGGGCATGCCTCCCAGTCGCCGGGGACGGTCACGGCGAAGGCGCCGGTGACCGCGGCGGTGGAGAGCCGCTCGTCGACGTCGCGCCCGCTGAGTCGGCACGCGAGGTAGCCGGCGACGAAGGCATCACCCGCGCCCACGGTGTCGACGGCCGTCACGGGGACAGCAGGCACGTCGATCACGGTGCCGTCGATGCTGGCCGTGGCACCGTGGCGGCCTCTCTTCACCACAACCTCGCCCGGCCCGAGCTCGGCGAGCGCGGTCGCGAGTTCCGCGGGCGTGGCGGACGCAGGGTCGTCGACGCCAAGGGCGATCCGCGCCTCGTCGTCGCCCGCGAACAGCATGTCGGCGGCGGCCGCCAACTCCCGGAACACCACGCCCGCCTCGGCTGCGCCCCACAGCCGTGACCGGAAGTTGAGGTCGACCGAGACCGGGACTCCGGCCGCCCGCGCACGCCGCACGGCCTCGCGCACGGCCGCGGCGGGTTCCGCCCCGAGCGCCGGGGTGATGCCGGTGACGTGCACGACGCCGGCCTCCTCGATCACACCCTCGGGCAGGTCGGCGGGACACAGGTGCGAACCCGCGCTGCCGTGCCGGTAGTAGGACACGTGCGACGAGGTGCCCGTGCGCCGTTCCCGCAGCATCAGCGCGGTGGGTGCGTCGTCGCGGTGAACCACCGGCCGGACCCGCTCGGCGAGCAGGTGGCGCTCCACGAGGTCGCCGACCGGGTCGCGGCCGAGACGTCCGATCCAGGTCGCGGGCACCCCGAGCCGTGACACCCCGATGGCGACGTTCGACTCCGCACCCCCCATGCTCAGGCGCATCCCGTGGGCCAGCGCGAGCGGCCCGGTGTCCTCGGCGACCAGCAACCCGAGCGTCTCGCCGAGGGTGACCAGGCCGGCGGCGGGCATGTCCCCGAGTGCGGTCACCGCTGCACCCCGGCCACCGCGGCACGGACGGCAGCGACCCGGCCGGCGAGCGCCGCGAGGTCACCGGCGGGGCCGAGGGCGTCGCCGATCAGGGGCCCGCCCATGCCGACGGCACCGGCGCCCGCATCCAGCCACGCCGGCACCGCCGTGATGTCGATCCCACCCGTGGGCACGACGGGGATGTCCGGCAACGGTGCACGGACCGCCGTCAGATACCCGGGGCCGAGGGAACCTGCGGGGAACAGCTTCACCGCGCTCGCGCCCGCCGTCCACGCGCTGTGGATCTCAGTGGGCGTGAGCGCCCCGGGGTAGCTCGCGATGCCGTGGCGCGACGCCGCATTGATCACCGCGGGCGCGACCGATGGCGAGACGACGAAACGCGCGCCGGCAGCGACGGCGCGATCCACTTCTCCGGCGGTGAGTACGGTGCCCATCCCCACCTCGACGTCGGCGGGCAGCCGGGCTGCAAGACGTTCGACCACCTCGAGGGCGCCGGGCGTGGTCATCGTCAGCTCGAGGCAACGGATGCCGCCCTCCACCAGCGTGTCGGCCACGGCCTCGGCCCGTGAGGAGTCGCCGGCACGGAGGATGGCTATTACTCGTGTGGCGGAGAGTCCCTCGCCCATCGGGACGCGCGGG
>DASYES010000921.1:0-2818 GCA_036498885.1 Pseudonocardia sp. | reverse complement strand
AGCGAATCAGTGTCACAGCGCCTTCGCGAAGCGCCGACCGAGCGCAGCGAGGGCGGGCGAAGAGTGAGCTTGCGAGCGAATCAGTGTCACAGCGCCTTCGCGAAGCGCCGACCGAGCGCAGCGAGGGCGGGCGAAGAGCGTCAGCGGGGCGTGCCGCCCGCGGTGACGTCGCCAGGCACAGGCGTGGCGTTGTCCCAGTGGTCCAGAGCCCAGCCCCCGGGCATCGCGGGGTCAGGGACCAGCACCACGAGGCCGGTGTTCGGGACGTACAACGTCTCCGCTGTGTCGCCGAGCAGCGCCGCGGCCACCAGCCGGATCGCCGCACCATGGCTCACGAGCACGACGTCGCCGTGGGCGCCGTCGGTGATCCGTTCGACGACCGGCAGGTACCGGGCCCGCAGGTCGTGGGCCGACTCGCCGCCGGGCAGGCGGGCGTCCAGGTCGCCCTTCCACCACGCGCCGTAGACGACGTCGAACTGCTCGCGGGCCACCTGGTCCGACCGGCCCTCCAGATCGCCGATGAATACCTCGTGCACCCCGTCGTGGATCACGACGTCGAGACCGTGCGCGGCTGCAACCGGGGCGGCCGTCTGCTGGGCGCGCGTGGCGCGCGAGGCGTGCACGGCGGTGACCGGGTGCGTCGCGAGCCGCTCGCCCACCGCCTTGGCCTGGCTCAGGCCGAGGTCGTTGAGCGGCGCACCCGGAGGCACGGAGTCGAGCTCGCGGCGGACGTTGGCGTCGGTCTGCCCGTGCCGGACGAGCACGAGGCGTAGGGAGCCGGGGTTCACGCGAAGTTCCCGGCGCGCAGCCCGGCGAGCCAGCTCTCGGCGGCGGCGAAGGCGGTGGGGTCCGACTCTCCCACGGGTCCGGGTGGGGAGGTGGAGGTCGGTGTCGAGTTGCCGTTGGCCGCCCTCGGGTAGGAGCCGAGGAAGCGGACCCGGTCACACCGGCGGTGCAGCGCGGCGAGCGCCTCACCCATGGCCGGCTCGGCGACGTGTCCTGAACAGTCGAGGTGGAACCAGTACTCGGCGTGCCGGTCCTTGATGGGCCGCGACTCGATCCTGGTCAGGTCGATGCCCCGCACGGCCAGCTCGGTGAGCAGGCCCAGGAGCGCACCGGGCCGGTTCTGGGTGGTGGCCGCCAACGTGGTGCGGTCGCGGCCGGTGGGGGCCGGCGGTGGTCCCGGGCGCGCGACCAGCGCGAACCTGGTGACGGCACCGGGGTTGTCGGCGATGTCGTCGGCGAGCACCTCGAGCCCGTGCTGCTCCGCCGCGATCGGGGCGGCCACGGCTGCATCGAATTCCCCGCGGGCCACCTGGGCGGCGGCCTCGGCGGTGGAGGTGGACAGGAGCACCTCGGCGTCGGGCAGGTTCGCGGCGATCCACCCGCGCGTCTGAGCGATGCCATGGGTGTGGGAGGCCACGGTGCGGATGTCGCCTGCCTTCGTGCCCGAACGCACCATCAGCGCGAACCGGACCTCGACGAGCGCCTCCCGGACGATCACCAGCGCCGGGTCGGCGACCAGGCCGTCCAGCACTGCGGGCACAGCGCCTTCGACGGTGTTCTCGATCGGGACGCAGCCGGCGTCGACGGATCCGTCGCGGACGGCCGCTAGTACGGCCGGACTTCCGGCACAAGGCACCAGCTCCGCGCCGACGGACTCAGGGAGTGACCGCAATGCCTGCTCGGTGAAGGTGGCGTGCGGTCCGAGGAACGCGAGTCGGGGCACGAGAGACCACCCTACTGTCACCACGTGGGTGGGATCACGCCCGCCCGGTGCCGGTCAGGCCAACAGACCGAGGCCGGCCAGCTGCACTCCGGGTACGGTTCCGGGTCGGCCCCGCAGCGCCACAGCAAGCCGCGCACCGCCGCGACGGACTTCTCGGACAAACCGCCGACCTCACCCGCGAGCGCGCCACCGTCGGTGCTCTCCAGCGCCGCGCGGACGTCGCCACCGGTCAGCGCCCTGGCAACGGCGACAACGAGGTTGAGCAGTCCGTGCTCAGCAGGGGTCGTCTCGCTGCGGACGACGTGCTGCACCCCGAGGGCGGTGAACCCGCGCCCGGTCTCGACCACGACGCGCACGAACTCCTCGATATCGGAGACGGACGGGATGTCGGAGGCTCGCGGTCCGCCGCAGCGCAGCTTCGGCGCGCAGCCATGGGTGGCCACCCGGCGCACGGCGGTCAGCCATGCCCCGGAGCCCACCGGCTCGGCGACCGACGGCCTGCGCGGCTCGACGACCGCGACGACGTCCTCGGGCACGAACTCGGCCACCCGCTCCAGCCAGATCGCGTCCACGTCGGGCGGCGCGGCCGTCTCGACGGTGCGCGGGGTGAGCAGGCTCGACCGCGACAACACCGTGGACAGCGCCTTCGGAACCGCGCCGAGCCCGGTGTCCACCACCAGCGACAGCTCGACGGGCCGGGACGGGGCCGATCGCGCCAGCTCGGCGACGAGCGCCGACAGTCGGGAGACCGGGCAGACGAGCTGCCCGACGAGCCCTCCGTAGCGGCCATCCCTGGCACTCAGGTACCGCGACACCACCTCGTCGACACCGGGAGCAACCGAGCGTGGCTGCAGCAGACTGGTGTCGTCGACGAGCTGAGCGAAGAGCGGTGGGATGGCCCATGGGGTAACACCGGCCGCCGTCGTCACGGGCACAGACGCTAACGGGTCGCCTCTGACGGCTTCACAAGGGCTGCCGGTTCACGCCTGCTGGACATCCACAACTCGCGGACACTAGCTTAGGCTCACCTAACTCGGAGGTGAGATCGTTGGTATCCACCCGGCTGCGACGCCCACCGGCCCCCACTGA
>DASYES010000920.1:0-3975 GCA_036498885.1 Pseudonocardia sp. | reverse complement strand
GCGCCGAGCTCTCCGTTCAACCGCGCCTGGGCAGCCAACCCGACGCCGGCGAGCACCGCCGCCCCGATCGCCACGACACGCCTGCGACCGCGAGCAGTGCGCGGCGAAGGCACGATCTCATCATCGCGAACACTCACTTGCGAAGATTCTGACCTTGCCGAACCGACATCACAAACGCAGGGGACCGTCCGCCCCGAGCCCGCTGATCGGTGGATGACCATGCCCTGGTCACTCGCTACGGTCAGCGCGTGCCCGATCACGGTCCCGATGCCCAGTCCTTGCGCGTCTCCGATGCCGAGCGCGAGCACATCATCGGATTGCTGCAGCGCGCCACGGGCGCGGGGATGCTCGACCTCGACGAGTTCACGCGGCGGGTCGACGTTGCGCTGGCTGCCCGCACCCGCGGAGAGCTGAACGTCGTGGTGCTCGACCTGCCGGGCATGACCCACCCCGAGCAGCCCACGGGCGCGGCGACACCACGGAGCCCAGTTCGCACCCCGCAGTCGACCACGACCACAGTGGACTCCGCGGGCACCACCGAGCTGCGCAGCGTGCTCGGCTCCATCACCCGCCGCGGCGAGTGGGACGTACCGGCCCGGCTGGTGATCCGCGCGAAGGTGGGGTCGACGGACCTCGACTTCACCGCCGCGCGGATCCCCTACGACGTCGTCGAGATCGAGCTGGACGTGGTGGCGGGCTCGGTCGAGATGCGGATGCCGCACGGCTCGCACGTCGAGCACCACGAGTTGCAGTCCGTGCTCAGCAGCATCGAGGACAAGAGGCGCGTCACGTCCGACGGCACCCCCGGCCCGACGTTTCGGCTCACCGGCTCCGTGCGCGCCGGCTCCGTGGAGATCCGCTCGCCGAAGCGGCGCTGGTGGCGGGGCGACCAGTAGGCCCCTGCGCCGCCAAAGCGTCCCCGCTGCGGGTGCGGCGCGTATCCCGCTCGCGCCGCACCCGCAGCACATGGAAGGCCGACCGGCTCGAGCGTCCCCCCGCGTCGAACCGACCGACGGTCACTGGGGAACGGTTCGGGTGAGCTCCGCGAGGATGGGGGCTGCGGTCGTGGCGGCGTGGATACCGATCACGCTGACGATCGCGAGCACCTCCATGATCTCGCCTGCGGTGGCTCCGAGCCGCACCGCGTTCTGCATGTGCAGCTTGAGCCCCGGCACGTACAGGTGGGTCGCCGAGGCGTCGAAGGCGATGTAGATGAGTTCCTTGACCTTCGGCGGCAGCGTCCCGGTCTTCCACGGCACCGAGGAGAACTCGACGTAGGCCTCGAACAGGTCGGGGTCGAGCTCGAGCAGCCCGTCCCAGAACTGGTGCCAGTAGCCGCGGTTCGCCGTGAACTCCGCCTTGAGCCGCTCACGCCGCTCGTCGAGCGGGGCCGGCCCGGAGCGCAGGCCCTCCTCCTCGAGCACCTCCAGCAGCAGCGGGACGCCGATGTTGCTGGCGTGGATGCCGAGCGTGCTGGTGAGCTCGATGACCTCCATGATCTCCTGCTCGGTGGCGCCGTACTTCAGCGCGGCTGCCACGTGCTGGCGGATCCCGGGCTCGTACAGGTGCGTCGCCGCGGCGTCGGCGGCGATGTAGACGAACTCCTTGATCTTGGGCTCGAGGTGCGACTCACCGGTCCAGGGAACGGCGGAGAAATGCAGGTAGGCCCGGACGAACGCGGGGTCGAGCTCCAGCATCCGCTCCCACGGGTCGCCCCAGGTGCCCCGCACCTTGAGGAACTCGTCCTTGATCTCCTGCTGCTCTGCGGTCAGCGTCATCGCTCGCTCCTCGGATCGGGGTCCGTCGACTCGCCGGCGCGCAGCCAGCGCACGATCTCGGTGTGGTCGGCGTCGGGGGCGAGCGCCGCGGCGGCCTCGCTCCAGAGCTCGACGGTGCGTGCAGCGAGCGCGGAGGGCGCGCCCGTCGCCTCGGCCAGGCCCAGCGCGATGCGGATGTCCTTCACCATCAGCGCGAGAGCGAAGCCGGAGTTGTAGGTCTCCGGCAGCACGAAGTTCGGCCACTTGTTCTCGGTGGAGCCGCTGCGCCCGCTCGACCCGTTCACCGCGTCCAGCATCACCGCCGGGTCGAGCCCGAAGCGCTCCCCGGCGAGCAGCGCCTCCGAGCTCGCGAGCAGGTGCGAGGCCGACATCAGGTTGTTCAGCGCCTTGAGGGCGTGGCCTGCGCCGACCGGCCCGACGTGGCGCACGCGGCCGAGGACGGCCAGGAGCGGGTTGATTGCGGCGACCTCGTCGTCCGGTCCCCCGACCATGATCGTGAGGGTGCCTGCGGTGGCTCCGGAGACGCCGCCGGAGACGGGGGCGTCGATCATGACGGCACCGCGGGCGGCGACCCGTTCGGCGAGCGCCTTCGTGCGCATCGGCTCGGACGACCCCATGTCGACCAGCAGCGTGCCCGGGGTCAGGGCGTCGAGCAGGCCCTCACCCAGCACGGCCTCGACCACGTTCGAGTCGGGGAGCATCAGCACCACGACCGGAGGCCCTTCGCCGGCCACCGGGACGACCTCGGCCGGCTTGTCGACGATCGTCACGAGGTCGGCGAACACCGTCCGGGGGCCCGGTGCGGCGTCGTGACCGCGCACGTCCACGCCGGCCGCGGCGAGCCGGCGGACCATCGGGTCTCCCATGCGGCCCAGCCCGACGAACCCGACTGCCCGCACGGGTAGCTCAGGCACGGCCGGCTCCGTTCCTCTCCGCCGCGAGCTCCCCCAGCACGCGCTCGGCCACCCGGAACGACTCCAGCGCCCCCGGCGCACCGCAGTAGACCGCGGCCTGCAGCAGCACCTCCTGGATCTCCTCCTCGGTGCATCCGTTGGTGACCGCGCCCCGGACGTGCACGCCCAGCTCGTGGTTGCGGTTCAGCGCCGTCAGCATCGCGAGGTTGAGCAGGCTGCGGGTACGCCGATCCAGGCCGGGACGGCTCCAGATGTCGCCCCAGGCCGTGCGCGTGACGTACTCCTGCACGGGCCGGGAGAAGTCACTCACCCCGGCCAGCGACCGGTTGACGTGAGCCTCCCCCAGCACCTCGCGCCGGATCGCCAGACCCCGCTCGTACCGGGCGTCCGGCGTATCCGTGCCGGCGACGCCGTCGTTCCCGCTCGCATCGGAGTTCGTCATCGCTGCCCTCCTGGCGCCAGCAGGGCGCGGTACTCGTCCTCGTCCACCTCGTCCGACCAGACCGTCGGGCCGAGCGACACGGCCAGGTGGGTCATCACCGTGTCGAGCGTGCCGCCGTGCCAGTGGCGCTCTCCCGGCGGAACCCACACGACGTCCCCGGCCCGGATCACCTCGGGCTGCCCGCCGTGCGAGCACACCCAGCCGCGGCCTGCGGTGACCACCAGGATCTGGCCGCCCGTGTGGTGGTGCCAGTAGGTGCGCGCACCGGGCGTGAAGGTCACCGAGTTGATCGTGTTGCCCTCCGCAGTGGTGGGCAGCACGGGGTCGCCCCACACCGTGCCGGTGAACGTGTCGCTCCGGGCCTGCGTGGGGGTCGAGTCGGGGGCCCGTCCCCGGACGATCTGCATCTCTCATCCTTCCGTGGTGTCGTGGACGCGGGTGCCCCCCGCGACATCACCGATCGCATCCACGACGCGGTTACTGATCTGATCTCCGTAGCCGAGGCTCTCGGCGAGCCCGAAGCTCGCCAGCGGCCCCGCAGCGTTGAGGCTGGGTACACCCAGCTTTCCGATGAGGTCGACGTAGAGCGCGACGTCCTTCGTCATGAGACGCCCCGTGAGCCCGCCCTCGAGGTAGTCCCCCTGCACGATGTGCGGGAACCGGTTGAGCGTCGCGAAGTTCACGCCGCTGCTGCTGTTGATCACCTCGAGCAGCTGGGCCAGATCCAGCCCGGCCTTTCGCCCCGCGACCATCACCTCGGCCGAGGCCGCGAGGCTCACCGCGTTGAGGAAGTTGTTCAGCAACTTGGCCGTGTGGCCCGCTCCGGACGCGCCCATGTGGT
>DASYES010000919.1:0-9862 GCA_036498885.1 Pseudonocardia sp. | reverse complement strand
AGGATTCGGTGAGCGTGATGCTCTACACCTCCGGCACCACCGGGCGGCCCAAGGGTGTGCCGCGCTCCCACCGTGCCGAGCACACGGCGGCCGTGGCACACGCCGTCCAGACCCAGCAGCGCCAGGGTGAGGTCGTGCTCGGCGTGATGCCGATGTTCCACACCATGGGCCTGCGCACCCTGCTGACCAGCATCGTCGTCGGCGGGACCTGGATCGCTCAGCCCGACTTCGACCCCGACGAGTCGCTGGCGCTGATCCGCGCCGAGGACGTCACCTCGCTCTACCTCGTGCCGACCATCTTCTGGTCGCTGCTGCACACGGGTCGCCTGGGCGAGGCACGGAGCGTGGACCGGCTCGCCTACGCGGGAGCTGCGATGACCCCGACGCTCGCGGAGCAGCTCGTGTCGGCAGTTGCGCCCAGCGCGTTCGTCAACCACTTCGGCAGCACCGAGATCTACACATTCACGATCGGCCCCGACGTGGCGGCCAAGCCCGGGTCGGCCGGCCGCGCCGGGATCTTCTCCGCGGTCCGGCTGGTCGCTCCCGAGGGGGACGCCCCGCCGGACGCGCTGGTAGGGCCGGGAGAGCAGGGTCAGGTGATCGTGTCGATGGCGAGCCCGGAGGCGTTCGGCGGGTACTGGCAGCGACCGGACGCCGACGAGAAAGCGATCCGGGAGGGCTGGTACTACACCGGCGACCTGGCCACGACCGACGACGACGGCGACCTGTGGGTGGCAGGCCGGGTGGACGACATGATCAACTCTGGCGGGGAGAACATCTACCCCGACGAGATCGAGGCGACACTCGTGCGCTGCTCGGCGGTCGCCGATGTCTGCGTGGTCGGCATGCCCGACGAGCGCTGGGGGCAGGCGGTCACCGCGTTCGTCGTGCCGGCGCGGGCCACCGACCCCGCGGCGGCCGTGGCGGCCACCGCAGCGCACGCCCGCTCCGTGCTCCCGTCGTTGAAGCGCCCCAAGCGGGTCGTCGCGGTCGGAGCCATCCCGCGGTCCGGGGTGGGCAAGACGCTGCGGCGCACGCTTGTCGCGGGCGAGTTCGAGGCGCTGGCCGATGCCTGAGGAGACCCCGCGCTGGGTGCCGTCGCGCATCGAGGACGGTCCGCTGGTCACCGGGCAGGGGCGGTTCCTCGACGACATGGACCCGCTTCCCGGCACGCTGGTGGCGGCGATCGTGCGGTCCACGCAGCCGCACGCCCGGTTGCGCTCGGTGGACCTGTCCCGGGCACGTTCGCACCCCGGCGTCGCGGCCGTGATCGGGCCCGACGAGGTGCGCGCCGCGTTGCGCCCGTTCCCGCTGTCCACCGGCGCCGCGATGCCCTACTACCCGACCGCGGTCGACAAGGTGCGCTTCGTCGGGGAGCCGATCGCGGTCGTCGTCGCCCGGGACCGGTTCACCGCGGAGGACGCCGCCGAGCTCGTCGCGGTCGACTACGAGCCGCTCGACGTCGTCATCGGAGCGCGCGCCGCGCTCGCCCCCGGCGCGCCGCTGCTGCACGAGGAGGCCGGTTCCAACGTGGCCACCGACCGCACGTTCCGCTTCGGCCCGGTGGACGAGGCGTTCGCGAGCGCCGAGCGCGATGGCGGGTACGTCGTGGAGGGCGAGTACGACTTCCCGCGCTACTCGTCGGTGCCGATGGAGTGTTACAGCGTCATCGCCCAGTGGCAGCAGACCGGCAGCGGCCCCGGCGTCGAGGCGTGGGCGAACTTCCACGGCCCGTTCACGATGGTCCCCGTGATGGCCGGGGCGCTGGGCATCCCGGCGTCCGCCGTGCGGCTGCACGTCCCGGCCGACATCGGCGGGAGTTTCGGCATCAAGGCGGGGATCTATCCGTACGTGGTGCTCATGGCGCTGGCCTCGAAGTACTCGGACACGCCGGTGCGCTGGACGGAGGACCGCGTCGAGCACCTGCTCGCGAGCTCGTCGGGCGCGGACCGGGTGATGCGGTTCGCGGCGGCCGTGACGGCGTCCGGCGAGGTCACGGCCCTGCGGACGGACCTGGTCGACAACGTCGGCGCCTACCTGCGTCCGCCGGAGCCGTCCACGCTCTACCGCTGCTACGGCAACATCACCGGCCCGTACCGGATCGGTGCGGTCGAGATCAGGGCGCGCGCGGTGGTCACCAACTCGATGCCCACCGGGCTCAACCGGGGCTTCGGCGGCCAGCAGCTGTACTTCGGGCTGGAACGGCTGATGGACGCGGTGGCCGCGAGAACCGGGCTCGACGTCCTGGAGGTCCGGCGGCGCAACCTCGTCGACTCCTTCCCGTACGAGACACCCACCGGCGGCTGCTACGACTCCGGCGACTACGCGGCCGCGGTCGACCTCGCGGTGCGTGGCGCCGACCTGGACGAGCTCCGGAAGCGGCAGGTGGCAGCCCGCGCCGAGGGCGTGCACTACGGCATCGGGGTCGCGCTCGTCGTCGACCCGTCCGGCACGAACATCGGCTACGTCGGGCTCGCGACGCCGTCGGAACAGCGCAAGCCGGGGCGCGACAAGTCCGGATCGACCGAACACGTGCGCATCTCCGTCGACATGCAGGGGATCGTCACCGTGATGCTCGGGTCGGTGCCTCAGGGCCAGGGGCACGCCACGGTGGCCCGCCAGGTGGCCGCCGAGCGGCTCGGGCTGGCCGTCGAACAGGTGCGTGTCGTCGTCGACATGGATACCGCGACCACTCCCTGGACGGTGACGTCGGGGAGCTACTCCTCGCGCTTCGCGCCGCTCGTCACCAGCGCGGTGGTGCAGGCGGCCGACCGGATCGCATCGACGCTGCGTGCGGCGGCCTCGGTGATGCTCGGCCTGCCCGCCGACGAGCTGTGCCTCCTGGAGGGGACGGTGGCGCACCCGTCCGGGGCGAGCGTGCAGTTCCGGCATGCCGCGGGGGTGGTGCACTGGGATCCGGCGTCGCTTCCGCCCGGCACGTCGGCCCGGCTCTACGAGGAGGCGGCCTTCACCCCCCGCGAGACCAGGGCGGCCACGCGCGACGACCGCATCAACTCCTCGCTCTGCTACGGGTTCGTCGCGGAGCTCGTCGCCCTGCGGATCGATCCGGACACCCTCGAGATCACGATCGACCGCGTCTGCTCCGTCCACGACGCAGGCACGGTGCTCAACCAGCAGCTCCTCGACGGCCAGGTGCACGGCGCCCTGGTGCACGCGCTCGGGGGCGCGCAGTACGAGGAGTTCACCTACGCGCCGTCCGGGCAGCCGACGTCGGCGACCTTCCTCGACTACCTCTGTCCGACGAGCGCGGAGACACGCTTCGACCTGCGTACCGACCACGTCGCGAGCCCGTCCCCGCTCACCCCGCTCGGCGCGAAGGGCTGTGGCGAGGGCTCGTCGATGAGCTTCCCGGTCGCGTTCGCGAACGCCGTGGCCGACGCGCTCGCGCCGTCCGGCGTCGGGATCACCCGGCTCCCGCTGCACGGCGAGGTGCTGCACCAGCTCATCGAGAAGACCGAGAAGGAGACCCCACCATGGCGTTGACCGGCGGCGAGGTGCTGCTCGAGCGTGGGCACGAGGGGCGGGTCGCGTACCTGACCCTGTCCAACGGCCCCTACACCGTGATCACCTGGGAGATGCGCCAGGCGGTGGCGGAGCGGTTCGCCGTGATCGACGCCGATCCGGACGTGCGCGTCGTCGTGGTCCGCTCGGACGGTGAGCACTTCACCTCGGGCGGCGACATCGCGGGCTTCATGGAGGTCGACCCCATCGACTTCACCGACCTCGGCCACAACGTCACCGCCGCCGCACGCAGCCCGAAGCCGGTGATCGCCGCGGTCGACGGCTACTGCTTCGGTGTGGGCCTGGAGATGGCCCTGTCCTGCGACATCCGCCTCGCCACTGCGCGCAGCCAGTTCGCGCTGCCGGAGATGAACCTCGGCATGATCCCGGGTTCGGGCGGCACGCAGCGTCTCACCCGGCTGATCGGGCTCTCCCGCGCGAAGTTCCACATCATGACGGCCACCCGCATCCAGGCCGCGCAGGCGCTGGACTGGGGGATCGTGGCGGGCCTGCACGACGATCGCGACGCGCTCCACTCCGCCGTCGACGAGCTGGCCGCGCGGATGGCGGCGTTCTCGCCCGCCGCCCAGCGCACCGCGAAGGAGGTGCTGGACAAGGGCGCCGACGGCCCCCTGTACACGGGCATCGAACTGGAACGCAAGGCCTACGCGATGCTGCGCTCCACCCACGACTTCGCCGAGGGCGTCGCCGCGTTCACCGAGAAGCGGAAGCCGGACTTCACCGGACGGTGAGGAGATCATGAAACCGGCACCGTTCGCCTACGTCCGCCCCGGAAGCCTGGACGACGTGCTCGCCGAGCTGTCCGGCGTCGACGCCAAGGTGCTCGCGGGCGGCCAGTCGCTGGTGCCGGTGCTCGCGATGCGCCTGGGCAGGCCCGCCACGCTCGTCGACATCACCGCGGTCGAGGGGCTGGACCGGATCAGCGTCGACAACGGTGTCGTCCACGTCGGGGCGACGGTCCGGCAACGCGCCGTGGAACGGTCCGAGCACGCCCGTGCCGTGCCCCTGCTCGGTATGGCGCTGCCCTTCGTCGGGCACCGGGAGCTGCGCAGCCGCGGCACGGTGTGCGGAAGCCTCGCCCACGCCGACCCGGCGGCCGAGCTGCCGGCGGTGGCCTGCTGCCTCGATGCCGCGCTGGAGCTCGCCGGCCCCGGCGGCAGGCGCACCGTCCCTGCCGGGGAGTTCTTCGCCGGGGCGATGACCACCGCCCTGGCTCCCGACGAGGTCCTGCTCGCCGTCCGGTTCCCGGTGGCCGCGGCAGGAGAGGGGTACGGCTTCGGCGAGATCGCCCGCCGCCACGGTGACTTCGCGCTGGCCGGGGTGGCCACGCGGGTGCACCGCGGCGACGACGGCGGTGTGCTCGCCGCCCGGCTCACGGCGTTCGGGGTGTCCGACCGCCCGGTGACCCGGGACGTCACCGACCTCGTCCGGGCCACCGATGGGGCGGAGTGGCCGCTGCGGGACGCGATGGCCGAGCTCGCCGCCGCGCTGGTCGACACCGCGGGTGACGCGCACGGCTCCCCGGGCTACCGGCGACGGCTGCTGACGGTGCTGGCGGCCCGTGAGCTGTCCCGCGCCCACCGCTGCGCCGCGCCGGGCCGTCCCGCGGACGAGCGGCCCATCCGGACGGACCTACCGCCCGACCGTGCCGGTCGTTCGACGGACGTGCCCGCGCGGGCCCGGGTGCAGGCGCAGGAGCTGGTGGGCGTGACGATGTGGGTGAACGGGAGCGAGGTCACCGTCCATGTGCCGCCGCGGATGCATCTCGCCGACGCGCTGCGCGAGCACCTCGGTCTCACCGGCACCCACCTGGGCTGCGAGCACGGCGTCTGCGGAATGTGCACGGTGCTCGTCGACGGCACCGCGGCCAGGGCCTGCCTGCTGTTCGCGGTGCAGTGCGACGGTGCCGAGGTCGTCACGGTCGAGGGACTCGGCAGCGCCGACGAGCAGCACCCGCTGCAGCAGGCGTTCTCCGCCCACCACGCGCTGCAGTGCGGCTTCTGCACCCCGGGGATGCTCATGAGCTCCTTCGACCTGCTCTCCAGCGGGCCGGTCACGCCGGAGGAACTGCCCGAGCAGATGTCAGGTGTGCTGTGTCGCTGCACCGGCTACCGCGGCATCCTCGCCGCCGTGGCCGACGTCGCCGCAGCGCATCCCGCAGGCGTGCCGGAGCCGATGAACTGCGTCGCGCGGCCGCTGGTGGGACGCGGCGGGGGAGCGGGCCACGGTTTCGCCGCCGTACGCGAGCCCGCCGCGTCCGGCGACGAGGACGGGGGCGCGGTCTCCGCCGTCACCGACGTGTCCGTCCCGGCCGGGGCCCCGACCGCCTCGGTCGAGGTGACCAGCGAGCTCGCCGCCCCGGTCGACGCGGTGTGGGCCGTGCTCGCCGACGTCGAGCGCATGGTCGCCTGTCTGCCCGGCGCCGAGCTCACCGAGGTGCTCGGCGGGCACCGGTACCGGGGCCGTGCCGGCGTGGCCCTCGGCCCGGTCACGCTCTCGTTCGCCGGCCTCGCGCAGATCATCGACCGTGACCCGGCCGACCACCGGCTGCGCATGATCGGCCAGGGCTCCGACGCGGGCGGCAGCGCCACGCAGGCCGACATCCGGCTGCGGGCCGAGGCCGCGCCCGGCGGCGGCACCGTGCTGCGGGCGGCGGCCGATCTCTACCTGTCCGGCCGCATCGCCCAGTTCGGGCGTGCCCTCGCCGGTGACGTCAGCAGGCGGCTCTTCGAGCAGTTCGCGAGATCTGTGGACGCCGCCGCCACGGGACGGGAGACGCCGGCGGCACACCGCGTGTCCCCACTCCGGCTCGCGATCAGCGCGCTCCTCGTCGCTGTGCGCCGCCGCGCCACAGCGCGCCGCAGGCACTGAGCCCGCCCACCCCGCGAGTCGCCCGTTTCCCGTCCGCGAGTCGCCCGTTTCGCGTTCGTGAGTTGCGGGTTCCGGAGCTGGGAGCGCCTCAGCGGGCCATCGGCTCCGCGGTGATCAGCGCGTCCTTGGGAGCCCGGCGGGCACCGAGCCAGCCCAGCAACACGGCGGCCGCGTCCTCGGCGAACGCCCCGGGCTTGTCGGAGCCGAACCGGCGCGCTGCGCTGGCGCGCAGCCGCGATCCGAGCACCGAGGTCGCGACGGCGGAGGCCAACCCGACAAGCGTGGGCAGCGTCGCGTCGGCGCGGTCGCGGTGCGCCATCGCCGCCGCGGACGTGGCACTCAGCGCCAGCCGGGACACCAGTGCGGGCGGGGTGAGGCGGCTCGGGGCGCCCGGCAGCTTGTCGGCGACGAGCTCGGCGGCCGCGGCCACGGTGGCGGCCGCGGTGCCGGTGCGTCCGCCCAACCGGGAGGCCACCGCTCCGTGATCGTCACGACCGGAGGTGAGGGCGATCGCGGTGATGCCTGCGGTGCTCCGGGATCCGGTGGCCGCGCCGAGCGCGGCGGCCCGCAGGATCGTCCCCGGGCTGCTGTGGGGCACCGCTTCGCGACCCTCGGCCACCCGGGAGACGGCGACGAGCGTGGCATGCGTGGTGAACCCGTAGACGAGGTGCGGCACGACATCGGCGACCCAGTCGGTGATGCTCCAGCTGCGCGGATCACTGATGCGCAGTGCAGCGATCGGGCCGTCGGCGGCCACCATGGCCGTGATGCCCAGGAGAGGCCCGCCGACGGCCGTGGGCATGCGCAGGCCCGACGACCGCAGCACGCCCGCGATGCCACCGAGCGTCACGCCGGTGACGGTGCCCGCGAGTGGCCCGAGTGCGGACAGGCGCCGGGCCCGCTCCCGCCGGTTCCCGGGCAGCTCCAGCCCGGCCGCTTCGGCGAGCGCGGCCACCACCTGCTGTGACGCGTCGCTCGCCGCTCGACCACGGACGACCATGTCCAGGTAGGTGGTGGCGTTGCGGGCCGTCATCCCGGCGGCACCCGCGGTCGCGCCACGTGCGAGGCCGCCCCAACTCGCGCTCACGACGACGCCCTGCCCGACGCGGCGGCCAGGGAACCCAGCAGCCGGTCGACGAACTCGACCTGGCCCGGCACGAGCTTGCGCCGCGCCGTTTCGGTGTCGAACCACGCGGCGCGGTCGATCTCCGGGAACTCCCGGAGCGCGCCGGAGCGCGGCGGCCACTCGAGCTCGAACGTGCCGGGCGTGATGTCGTCGGCGTCGAAGTCGGCCTGCCGGGCGAACACGGTGATGAGCTTCCCCGCGCGCTGCCGGACGGTGCCCAGCTCAACCTGCGGGCCGAGCGGCGGCGGTGATCCCAGCTCCTCGGTGAACTCACGCTCGGCGGCGGCGCGCGGATCCTCGTCGGGGCCGTGCTCGCCCTTCGGGACGGACCACGCACCGTCGTCCTTGCGCGCCCAGTAGGGGCCACCCATGTGCCCGAGCAGCACCTCGACACCGTCGGCGGCGCCCGGCCGGAACAGCAACAGACCTGCGCTCAGTGTCGCCATCTCAGTGCCATCTCCGTGGCCGTGCCCGTGTCATCTCCGTGCCGCCATCCCTCGCATCCGGGCGCTGTAACAGCGGCCGTTTCCGAACCGATACGCAGCGCAGCATGGCAGACGTGGCGAAGGGAGGAACCCTGACGCGCGACGGTACGGCCGTACGAGGTGCGCGTTACCCCCTGCCGGGGTCCCTGGCAGCGCTGAACGGCCGGACGCCGATACGCCAGTTGTACCAGGCAAATTGCGCATAACGGTCCAATCGTTATAACTACGCGATTGCCAGGTAACGCCTCCGTAACGCAAGATCGACATGGTGCGTCGGCACGGTAGGGACGGGCGGGAAGGAGGGGCCTCGAGGTGGACGCCGAGGACGTTCCGCAGCCGTCGATCGAGCTCACGGGTGCGCGGTTCGGTGGCCGAGCGCGGCGGCGGAAGCCGAAGCGTCGGGGCGCCCGCAACCTCTCCGGTGCCGAGGTGGACACCGCAGTGATGGCGGTGGTCCCCGGCGAGGAGTCCCCGGACGGGTTCTACCCTGCGCCAGATGCCGGATTCGTCGTGTATTCTTCTGCGCCCGTAGTGCACACCGGTGCGCGCTCCGTGGAAGCTCCGCACGAACTCCGTGAGAGCACTCAACCCGACACTGACCTCGAGGAGCGACCGATCAACGGTCCATCGGCCGGTTCTGACCCGGCAGGCGCTGACCCCGCATCCACATACCCTTACTACTCTGCGGAGTCGCCGCTGAGCGGCTTCGGGATGGAGACGGGAGCGGTCGAGGGCCCCACGTCGTTCGTCCGGCCTTACGTGCTGACGCGCGGGCGCACCCGCTCGCAGTACGAACTCTCGGTCGAGACGCTGGTCTCGGCCGTGCCGATGGCTGCGAGTGGCCCGGCGGCTGCCGAGCACGAGGCCGTCATCTCGCTGTGTCAGGAGCCGCGTTCGGTCGCCGAGGTGGCGGCGCTGCTCGGCGTGCCCCTCGGGGTGGCTCGCGTGATCCTCGGTGACCTCGTGGCCGCCGGCGCCGTAGCGGTGCACCGCACAGCAGGTGTCGCCGGCCCGGACCTGGCGCTCATGGAGCGGGTGCTCGCCGGACTACGCCGACTCTGACTCGCACGCCGAGCCACTCGTTCGGCTGGTTGGGTCTCTTCAGCCGCCCTGCCCGGCCCCTCGGAGGGGTCGGGCAGGCCGGCTGTTGTCGTCTCAGGCCTGCGGCTCGTCGGTCTGCTTGCGGCGGCCACCGCGCTGCATGTTGCCGGTGGTGATGCGCCTGCCGGGGTCGACGAGGCGCTTCCACTTGGCCTGCGCGGCTTGCCGGCTGCCGAGCTGGGCCTGGACGGCGTCGGCGACCTGGGCCCACGTCAGCCCGTCCTGGCGCAGCTTGCGGATGAGGTCGCGCTCGTAGCGGTCGGCCACTCGGTGCATCTCGTGCACGATCGCGTACCAGGCCGCGGCGGCGTCGCGGGTGAGCGGCCCCTCCTTGCTGCGCTGCTTGAGCGTCTCGAGCTCCTCGGTGAGCGAGCGGGCCGTCTGCGTGATGCTCGGCTCGGCGCGTTCGAGCCAGCGGTGCGCCTCCTCGTACTTCATTGGTCAATGATACATTGACGCCAGCAAATCGGCAATGATCGGTTGACCAGGGAAGAAGCCGACATCGCGAACGGCGGGGACGAACGGGCAGGCGTCAGTTGCCGCCGAGCGGCTCCACGGCGGTGATCCAGACGACGGGGGAGCCGTCCTCGTCGGACGCCGCCAGGTCGACCTCGGCGGTGATGGCCCAGTCGCGGTCGCCCGCAGGGTCGTCGAGCACCTGCCGGACGAGCCAGCGCTCCGGCTCCTCGGTGAGGGTGATCATGAGAGGCCCGCGCGCGTCGGGACCGGTGCCGAT
>DASYES010000918.1:0-6507 GCA_036498885.1 Pseudonocardia sp. | reverse complement strand
ACACGCGGCTGGCAGGCCGCGCGCTCGGCCGTCTCGAGCGCGCCGACGAGCTGATCGCCGGAATCGACGCCCAGCTGGCCGCGGCCCGCGCCACGCACCCGGAGTTCGCGGGCCGCACCGCCGTGGTCGCCGAGCGCAACGAACCCGGAATCTCCTTCGTCCGCTCGCCCAACGACCAGCGTTCCCAGGTGGTGGCGGCCCTCGGCTTCACGATCCCGCCCGAGATCGGTCAGCTCTCCGGCGACCAGGACGGCGCGACGATCAGCGACGAGCAGATGGGTCTGCTCGACCGCGACGTACTGCTGTGGAACACCGGCTACACGCCCGAGGTGCGCCCGGAGATCGAGGCTGCGCCGCTCTACTCACAGCTGGCCGTGGTGCGGGCCGGGCGGTCGCTGTTCGTGGAGGATCCGCTGGTCTCGGCCGCATGGACGTGGGGCACGGTGCTGAGCCTGCCGAGCGTCATCGACGCGATCGTGGCGCAGCTCGACGCGGTGGTCACCTGAGATGCGGCGCCTCATTGCGAGCAAGGTGGCGCCCGTCACCTCCGCCGGTGGGGCAGCCGGTCGACCGGGCTCCACCCCGCGACCTAGTGTTCAGGAGTGTCTGATTTCGTGAGCGTGCCGGAGCCACCGGCGTCCGCCTCCGCCCTGCGCCGTGCACTGCGCCGGGTCCGCGACGGCGTCGCCCTCGACGTCACCGAGGCGTCCGTGCTGTTGGCCGCCCGCGGGGCGGAGCTCGACGAGCTCCTGACCGCGGCGTCCCGGGTGCGTGACGCCGGGCTGGTCGCCGAGGGCCGCCCGGGCGTGGTGACGTACTCGCGGAAGGTGTTCATCCCGCTCACTCGCCTCTGCCGCGACCGCTGCCACTACTGCACGTTCGCCACGGTCCCGCACCGGCTGCCTGCCGCGTTCCTCGAGCGCGACGAGGTGCTGGAGATCGCCAGGGCCGGAGCCGCCGCCGGGTGCAAGGAAGCCCTGTTCACCCTCGGCGACCGTCCGGAAGACCGCTGGCCCGCGGCCAAGGAGTGGCTCGAGGCGCGTGGCTACGGTTCCACGCTCGACTACGTCCGGGCCTGCGCGATCGCGGTGCTGGAGGAGACGGGACTCCTCCCGCACCTCAACCCCGGCGTCATGAGCTGGGCGGAGCTCACGCGGCTCAAGCCGGTGGCGCCGAGCATGGGAATGATGCTCGAGACCACGGCCACGAGGCTGTGGTCCGAGCCGGGCGGGCCGCATTACGGCAGCCCGGACAAGGACCCCGCGGTACGGCTGCGCACCCTCACCGACGCCGGGCGGGTGGGCGTCCCGTTCACCACCGGCATCCTCATCGGGATCGGCGAGACGCGCACCGAGCGGGCCGAGTCGATCTTCGCGATCCGGTCGGCCGCCCGCGCGCACGGCCACATCCAGGAAGTGATCGTCCAGAACTTCCGCGCCAAGCCCGACACGGCGATGGCGAACGACCCGGACGCCGACCTCGAGGACCTGGCCGCCACCATCGCCGTCACACGGATCGTGCTCGGCCCGAAGATGCGGGTGCAGGCCCCGCCGAACCTGGTCGGTGACGAGTTCGCGCTGATGCTCCGAGCGGGCATCGACGACTGGGGCGGTGTCTCGCCCGTCACCGCCGACCACGTCAACCCCGAGCGGCCGTGGCCTGCCATCGACGAGCTGGCCGCCCGGTCGGCCGCTGCCGGGTTCACGCTGCGGGAGCGGCTCACCGCGTACCCCAAGTACGTGCTGGCCGGGTCGCCCTGGATCGACACGCGCCTGCACGCGCACGTCGCCGCGCTCGCCGACCCGGAGACCGGACTGGCGAACGCCAGCGCCGCGGTGCGCGGCCGGCCGTGGCAGGAGCCGGACGGCGGGTTCGAGTCCAGCGGCCGCATCGACCTCAACACCGCCATCGACTCCGAGGGACGCACGGACGACCGGCGCGGCGACTTCGAGTCGGTGTACGGCGACTGGGACGAGCTGCGCTCCGAGCTCGCAGCGCACCAGCAGGCTGCTCCGGAGCGGCTGGACTCCGACGTCCGCGCCGGGCTCGCGCTCGCCGCGTCCGACCCGGCCGCGCTGCTCGACCCGGCGAACGAGGCGGCGGCGATGGCCGTGCTCACCGCGGACGGCCCGGCCCTCGACGAGCTCGCCAGGCTGGCCGACCAGCTGCGCGCCGACGTCGTGGGTGACGCGGTGTCCTACGTCGTCAACCGCAACATCAACTTCTCGAACGTCTGCTACGTGGGGTGCCGGTTCTGCGCGTTCGCGCAGCGCGAGCGCGACGCCGACGCATTCCGGCTCTCGCTCGACGAGGTGGCCGCACGCGCCGTGGAGGCCGCAGAGGACGGCGCCACCGAGGTGTGCATGCAGGGCGGTATCGACCCTCAGCTGCCCGTGTCCTTCTACGCCGACCTGGTGCGCGCCGTGAAGGCTGCGGTGCCCGGAATGCACGTGCACGCATTCAGCCCGATGGAGATCGTCAGCGCGTCGGCAAAGGCAGGCGTCTCGATCGAGGAGTGGCTCACCGAGCTGCGCGACGCCGGGCTGGGCTCGATCCCCGGCACCGCCGCCGAGATCCTCGACGACGAGGTGCGCTGGGTGCTCACCAAGGGCAAGCTGCCGGCCGCCCAGTGGCTCGAGGTCGTCGGCACGGCGCACCGCCTCGGCATCCCGTCGTCGTCGACGATGATGTACGGCCACGTCGACGAGCCGCGGCACTGGCTCGGCCACCTGCGCACCCTCGCGACCCTGCAGGACACGTCCCGCGAAGCGGGCGCGGCGTCGTTCACCGAGTTCGTCCCGCTCCCGTTCGTGCACCACAACGCGCCGATCTACCTGGCAGGCATCGCCAGGCCCGGGCCAACCACGCGGGACAACCGGGCCGTGCACGCGTTCGCCCGGCTCGCGCTGCACGGTCGGATCGACCACGTGCAGTGCTCGTGGGTGAAGCTCGGTGACGACCTCTCCGCGGAGATCCTGCAGGGCGGCGCCGACGACATGGGCGGCACGCTCATGGAGGAGACGATCAGCCGGATGGCGGGGTCGGAGAACGGTTCGGCGCGCACCGTGGCCGAGCTGGCGGCGATCGCGGCCAAGGCGGGGCGTCCGGTGCGGCAGCGCAGCACCACCTACCGCGAGCCGGTGGAACGGCTGGTGCCTGCGCAGCCGTCGGGTCCGCGGATGCTCCCGTTGACCTCTGCCTGACGGCGGCGAGCGGGAGACGGATTCTGTTCGGGATTACGGCGAATTCGATTGCGTTTCGCCGTAACCGGATCCGCCCGGAATACCGTCGAACGCGCACGGAAGCGTCGTCGCACCCGTTGGGCGTCGTCGAGGACTGCCATGACTGATCTGCATCCCGCGGTCCGCTCTGCCGTCGCCGCCACGAGCGCCTCCTGGCAGCGGCACCGCCCACCGCGCGACGACGCGTGCTCGCGCCCGTGCACGGCCGACGGCGGCGACGGTCGTATCGTGAGCGGTATGGGCGTCCTCGGTGAGCTCTTCCCCGGTCCGAAGATCCGTGACGAGTCAGGCGAGTCCGGCAACGGGCAGGAGTGGGAACTCGGCCCGATCGACCTCGACAACCGCACCGTCGAGGTTCGCCGGGTCGAGCCGGCCCCGCAGGAACAGAACGCCGGCCCCGAGTCGGAGGACTGATCCTCGTTGGCGACATCGAAGGGGAGCGGGACGAGCCGTCCGCTGGAAGGCCTGCACGTCGTCGAGTGCGCGAGCTTCGTAGCGGGCCCCACCGGCGGGATGACGCTCGCCCAGTTGGGCGCCGACGTCGTCCGCGTCGACCCTGTCGGCGGTGGCAGCGACTACCACCGCTGGCCCGTGGCCGGCAACGGCACCGGCGGGGCGGAGGCCGAGTCGTACTACTGGGCCTCGCTCAACAAGGGCAAGCGCTCGGTTGCGATCGACCTGCGGGCCCCGGCAGGCCGGGAGCTGCTCACCGCCCTGGTCACCGCACCGGGGCCGGACCACGGCGTGCTCGTCGACAACGTGGTCGGGCGGCGGTGGATGGCCAACGAGGTGCTCACCGCGCGGCGGCCCGACCTGATCCATGTGCGCGTACAGGGCTACCCCGACGGGCGGCCCGCGGTCGACTACACCGTCAACGCCGAGGTGGGGATCCCGCAGATCACGGGACCTGAAGAGGGCGGTGCGCCCGTGAACCACGTGTTGCCGGCCTGGGACTTCACGGCCGGCCTCAGCGTCTCCACCGCCGTGCTCGCCGCCCTGTACGACCGGGCCCGCACGGGGCGGGGCGCGTACGTCGAGCTCGCCCTTTCCGACGTGGCGCTGGCGGGCGTCGCGAACCTCGGCTGGTTGTCGGAGGCCTCCGAGCGTGGCCACGAGCGGCCGCGGCACGGCAACCACGTGTACGGCAGCTTCGGAGTCGACTTCGCCTGCTCGGACGGGCAGCGGGTGATGGTCGTCGCGCTGACCGAAGGCCAGTGGGACGCGCTGCGCAAGGTGACCGGCACCGCCGGGGTGTTCGCCGCGCTGGAGACGGCACTCTCCGCCGACCTGACCCAGGAGGCCGAGCGCTACCGGCTGCGGGAGACGATCGCGGCGATCCTGCGACCGTGGTTCGCCGCGCGGAACCTCGCGCAGGTCAGCGAGGAGCTCGACGCCGCGCGGGTGCTGTGGGGCCGCTACCGCGGCATGACCGAGGTGGTCGCCGCCCACCGGGAGGGCGCCCACCCGGTGCTCGTCGACATGACCCTCCCCGGTGGGGCAGGTGCGATCACCGCCCGGTCGCCGATGCGCTGGAACGGCGACCACGGTGGCCCGGGGGAGGCTCCCGAGCTCGGCCGGGACACCGAGCAGGTCCTCGCCGAGCGGCTGGGCCTCGACGCTGCCGAGATCGGCAAACTGATGGACGCAGGCACTGTCGCGGGCCCGGGCCGACCATCGGCGTGATGCCGAGCACCGGCCTGATACCCGGTGGACATGGGTTGCGAGAATCGAGGCATGACCGCCGCCACCGACCGCCGTCCGCGGGTGCTCTCCGGCATCCAGCCGACCGCGGAGTCGTTCCACCTCGGTAACTACCTCGGTGCGGTGCGGCAGTGGGTTGCCCTGCAGGACGACCACGACGCGTTCTACTTCGTCCCTGATCTGCACGCGATCACCGTGGAGCACGACCCGAAGACGCTCGCCGCCCGCACGCGCAACGCCGTCGCGCAGTTGCTGGCCCTCGGCCTCGACCCCGATCGCTGCACGGTCTTCGTGCAGTCCCACGTGCCCGAGCACCCGCGGCTGTCGTGGGTGCTGGAATGCCTCACCGGCTTCGGCGAGGCGAGCCGGATGACGCAGTTCAAGGACAAGGCCGCGCGCCACGGCAGCGACCGCGCCACGGTCGGGCTGTTCACCTACCCGGTCCTGCAGGCCGCCGACATCCTGCTCTACCAGGCCGACCACGTGCCGGTGGGCGAGGACCAGCGTCAGCACGTGGAGCTCACCCGCGACCTCGCGCAGCGGTTCAACTCCCGATTCGGCAAAGCGCTCACCGTGCCCCAGCCCTACATCCTCGCGGGCGCTGCCAAGATCCAGGACCTGCAGGACCCCACGGCGAAGATGAGCAAGTCGGCGTCCAGCCCGTCCGGGATCGTGGACCTGCTCGACGACCCGAAGGTGAGCGCGAAGAAGATCCGCTCCGCCGTCACCGACGCCGAGCGGGAGATCCGGTACGACCCGGAGACCAAGCCCGGTGTCTCGAACCTCCTGACCATTTACTCCGCGCTCACCGATCGGAAGATCTCCGAACTCGAGGCGGAGTACGCGGGCAAGGGCTACGGAGACCTGAAGAAGGACCTCGCCGACGTCGTCGCCGACTTCGTTGAGCCGTTGCGAGAACGGGTACGGACGTACTTGGACGATCCGGCCGAGCTCGACCGGGTGCTCGCAGGTGGCGCCTCCCGGGCGCGGGAGGTCGCCGGCGCGACACTGGCCGCCGTCCACGAGAAGATCGGGTTCTTGCCACCGACCGGATGAGGTGACGAGCGTGGCCGCCCCAGCAGCCCAGACGAACGCAGGCGAGAAAGACGCTGGGGCGAAGGGCGGCCCCTCGAAACTGGAGCGGCTCCGGGAACGGTACGAGTGGCTCGACCATCTCATGCGCGCCGGGGCGCGCTACAGCGCGCGCAACGGCGACCACTACGCCGCGGCCATCACGTACTTCAGCGTGTTGTCGCTGGTGCCGCTCGTGATGGTGGCGTTCGCTGCCGCCGGGTATGTGCTGTTCCTCCGGCCGGAACTGCTGGCGGAGCTGCAGGCCGGGATCGCGAAGAACGTGCCGGCCGGGCTGGAGGGCGTGATCATGCCGATCATCAACGGCGCGATCGAGTCCCGCAACGCCGTCGGCATCATCGGCCTGCTTGCCGCGCTCTACTCCGGCATAGGTTGGATGTCCAACCTGCGGGATGCGCTGTCGGCGCAGTGGGGGCAGGTCCCGACCGCCCCGCCGCTCCTCAAGCGCCTGCTCTTCGACCTGCTCACGCTC
>DASYES010000917.1:0-2324 GCA_036498885.1 Pseudonocardia sp. | reverse complement strand
CGCGCACGTCGTCGACGAGCTGGTGGCCGTGGCGGGTGCCGCGCTGGCGAACGTCGCGGTGCATGTCGGCCCCGAGGCGCCGGCGTGGGTGCTGCTCGATGACACCGGGGACGGCGTGGAGATCAGCGTGCGCGACGAGGGGCCGGGCATCCCCGACGGCAGGCTGGAGGCGGCGGAGGCCGAGGGACGGATCGGTGTGGCCCGCTCGATGCGCGGCCGGATGATCGACCTTGGTGGCACGATCTCCTGCGACACCGGGCCGGGCCGGGGCACGGACTGGACCATCAGGTTCCCGAAGCGGGGGGTGCCGGCATGACGGAGCTCGAGACGATCACCGTGATGGTGGTTGACGACCACCCGATCTGGCGCGAGGGCGTGGCCAGGGACCTGACTGAACGCGGCCTGACGGTCGTCGCCACCGCCGCCGACGCGGATGCCGCGGTGCGGATCGCCGCCGCCACCCGCCCGCGCGTGGTGCTGATGGATCTCAACCTCGACGGGACGCCGGGCGTCCGGGCGATCGAGGGGATCCTGCAGAAGCTGCCCGAGACCCGGATCCTCGTGCTCTCGGCGAGCGGAGAGCACACCGACGTGCTGGAAGCAGTGAAGGCCGGGGCCACCGGATACCTCCTGAAATCGGCCGGCGCGGATGAGTTGCTCGCGGCGGTGCAGCGCACGGCCGAGGGCTTCCCGGTGTTCACCCCCGGTCTCGCCGGGCTGGTCCTCGGGGAGTACCGACGGCTGGCGGGTGAGTCGGACGGCCCCGCGGCTCCGGCGCTCACCGAGCGGGAGACCGAGGTGTTGCGTCTGGTGGCGAAGGGCCTCACGGCGCGGCAGATCGGCGAGCGTCTCGTTCTGTCGCACCGCACTGTCGAGAGCCACGTGCAGAGCACGCTGCGGAAGCTGCAGATGCACAACCGTGCCCAGCTCGTGCGTTACGCCATTGAGCGAGGATTGGCCGGGGACTGATCACCCGGTGTGGTTGTCGTGTGGCGAACGGGTGATCGTTTCTGAACGGATTCCGTGTGGCGTAGCTCCTTGGGAGGATCCGCGACATGATCGCGGGCGCGCCGGTGGGGCGGGTGACAGGCTCGGCGGTGGGCACGGGACCCGCGATCACCGTCGTGCTCGTCGGTGAGCCCGCCGGAGGCGCGTATCCCGCACGCGATCTGGCCGGCTGCGGCGTCGAACTGCTGCGCGCGGTCCCCATTCGAGGCGCCTTGCAGCTGGTGTTCGAGTTGCGCCCGCGGGTGGTCGTGGTCGATCTCGCGGACGGCCCCACCGCACTGGCGGTGATCGGGTCGATCGCTGCGGCCGTCCCGCAGACCCCGGTGCTCACCCTGAGCGGCGCTCCCGACCATGCCACGGTGCTCGCGGCGGTGCGGGCCGGCGCCACGAGCCATCTCGTCGCGCCCGCCACCGCGGAGGAACTGGCCGACGCCCTGCGGCGCACCGCGGCCGGGCGCGCCGTGTTCAGTCCCGGGCTCGCCGACGTCGTGCTGGAGGAGTTCGGCCGCCCGTCCGACCTTCTGGAGGGCACGCGGCGGCTCACCGAGCGGGAGGCCGACGTGCTGCGGCTGGTGGTCGACGGTCTCACCGCACGCCAGATCGCCGCCCGGCTGGTCCTCTCGCCGCGCACGGTGGAGAACCACGTGCAGAACGTCCTGCGCAAGCTGCGGCTGCGCAGCCGTGCCTCGCTGGTGCGCTATGCCATCGAGAACGGCCTGGCCTGACGCGTTTCAGCCCAGGCGGAGCAGGCGGCTCAGGATCGTGGCCAGCAGGGCGTCGGCGTCGGCGTCGAGGGCCACGTGCACCGGTGGGGCATCGATGTCCGCGACCGCCACGGTGGCCCCGCGGGCCGGCCCGAGGTCGCACGCCACCTGGATCGACATCGGCGTGGTCGCCAGTACGCCGGGTGTCACCGCCTCCAGCACGGCCACCGCGTCGTGCACCGCGACGGCGTCGATGCCGTAGCGGGCTCGGTACGCCGCGCGGTAGTGGGTGATCACCTCGGCCAGCTCGGCGCACCGCGGACCGCCGGACGCCAGGGCCTCGATCCACGGCGGACCCGCCGGACAACGCAAGGTCAGGTCGAGCGGCACCATCGTGACCGGGACGTCCCGCTGGGTGAACACCCGGTGGGCGGCCTCCGGGTCCGAGTGGATGTTGAACTCCGCGACGCCGCTGACGTTGCCCGCTCCCAGCGTGCCGCCCATCACGATGATGCGACCGATCCGGGCTGCCAGCTCCGGGTGCACCGCGAGCAGCAGCGCGATGTTGGTGAGCGGCCCGATCCCCGCGATCGTCACCGGCTCGCTCGCCGC
>DASYES010000916.1:0-5620 GCA_036498885.1 Pseudonocardia sp. | reverse complement strand
CAACCTGACGTTCGGCAACGACCACCACCAGTACTACGAGACCCTCGGCTCCGGCTCCGGGGCCGGCGAGGGCTATGACGGCGCTTCTGTGGTGCAGACCCACATGACCAACTCGCGACTCACCGACCCGGAAGTCCTCGAATGGCGATTCCCCGTTCTCCTCGAGGAGTTCACCGTCCGGCACGGCAGCGGCGGCACCGGCCGATGGCGCGGTGGGGACGGCGCGATCCGCCGCATCCGGTTCCGCGAACCGATGACCGCGAGCACGCTCTCCGGTCACCGCCGTGTCCGGCCTTACGGCCTTGCCGGCGGGGCACCGGGTGAGCTCGGACAGAACCGCGTGCTCCGCGCCGACGGCAGCATCGTCGAACTTGCCGGAGCCGATTCCGTCGACCTCGAAGCCGGCGACATCCTCGAGATCCGGACCCCTGGTGGGGGTGGATACGGCCAACCTTGATGGGCGGCAGCTCGGCACGAGCCGGGACGTCGGGGGCGCTCCCCGCCGTCTCCGGTCGTGGTGAGCGGAGCGGTTTCGGCGGGCATGATCGAGGTCATGACTGACGACTCTCCGGCCGCTCTCGTGACGGGCGGCGGCAGCGGTATCGGGCGGGCCACAGCGCGGCGGCTGGCGAAGGACGGCTGGCATGTCGTGGTCGCGGACCTCAACGCCGACAACGGCGAGGCGACGGCCGCCGAGCTCGGTGCCGCCGCCCGGTTCGTGCGTACCGACGTGGCGCAGGAGTCCGACGTCCGGGCCGCCGTCGACGCATGCGTGGACGGATTCGGCCGGATCGACTGCGTGGTGAACAACGCAGGGGTCGGCGGTGCCTTCGGGCGGATCACCGAGATCGAGGTCGAGGACTGGGACTACACGTTCGCCGTGCTGGTGCGCGGGGTGTTCCTCGGGATCAAGCACGGGGCCGCCGCCATGCAGGCTGCCGGGCGCGGCGGCTCGATCGTCAACGTCGCCTCGATCGCAGGGTTCGCAGCCGGTGCGGGACCGCAGGCCTACTCGGCCGCGAAGGCCGCCGTGATCAACCTCGGCAAGGTGGCCGCCACCGAGCTCGGACCCGACCGGATCCGGGTGAACACGGTGTGCCCCGGCCTGATCGAGACGCCGCTGGTCGGCGCGGGCCGGACAGGTAGGGCCGATCAGATGGCGGCGGCGATCGACACGACGCAGCCCTGGCCGGACCTGGGGCAGCCGGATGACGTCGCCGAGGTCATCGCGTTCCTCGCCGGACCCGCCGTGCCGTTCCTCACGGGCGAGCACATCACCGTGGACGGAGGCGTGATCGCCGCCGGGCCGCGGCTGCACGAGGCGTACGGCGGGGATCCGGGTGCGCGCGGCTATGTGGGCGTCAACCGCGGCACGACGGGCGAGGGGTCCACGGTGCGCCGTCAGCCCTGATCGGCGTCAGCCCGGCGCCTGCGTGCAGGGACGAGCGGCCCGCTCGTGCAGACCTGTCGGACCGACGAGCCGCTCGTTCGATCCGGACCGGGCGCCGGGGCGCGGCGTCAGCCCGTGTTGCGCAGGCCCGCGGCGATGCCGTTGATGGTCAGCAGCAGCGCACGGTGCAGGTCGGGGTCCGGCTCGTCGGTGGTACGGCGCTGGCTGAGCAGCTCGACCTGCAGGTGGTGCAGGGGTTCGAGGTACGCGGCGCGCACAGCGAGGGTGTTGCGCAGCACCGGGTGGCGGGCCAGGAGGGTGGAGCTCCCGGTGAGCCGCAGCACCTCGCCCAGGGTGCGCTCGTGCTCGGCGACGATGTCGTCGAAGATCGGGTGCAGGTCGGGCTCCACCAGCTCGGAGACGTAGAACCCGGCGATCCGCAGGTCGGTCTTCGTCAGCGTCATCTCGACGTTGCCGAGCAGGTTGGTGAAGAACGCCCACTCCCGCATCTCGTCGAGCACCTCGCCGTAGCCCGCCTCGCGCGCCGCGCGCAGCCCCGTGCCGAGCCCGTACCAGCCCGGCACCACCATCCGGGTCTGCGTCCAGCCGAACACCCACGGGATGGCGCGCAGGTCGTCGAGGGTCGGGGCACCACGGCCGGGCCGCCGCGACGGGCGGGAGCCGACGTTGAGCCGCCCCAGCTCGTCCACGGGGGTGGCCGAGGCGAAGAACTCCGGGAGACCGGGCCGTCCGACGAGCCCGCGGTAGGCGTCGCGTGCGGCATGGCTGACGACGTCCATCACCTCGTCCCAGCGGTCCAGCTCGGCGCCGCCCCAGCGCGCCGACTGGTGCAGGAGCGTGGCCTCCAGCACCGCGGCCAGCATGATCTCGAGGTTGTCGTGAGCCAGCGCGGGCAGCGAGTACTTGTCGGAGATGACCTCCCCCTGCTCGGTGACCTTCATCGTGGCGTCCACCGACCCGAACGGCGCCGACGCGACGGCCTCGGCCGACGGTCCACCGCCGCGCCCGACCGAGCCGCCACGGCCGTGGAACAGCCGTAGCCTGACCCCGTGCTTGGCGCCGATGTCGCGCAGCTGGCGCTGCGCCCGGTGGATCTCCCATTGCGACGTGGTGATGCCGGCGCCCTTGTTCGAGTCCGAGTACCCCAGCATCACCTCCTGGAGATCGCCGCGGTTGCGCACGTGCTGCCGGTAGCCCGGCACGGACAGCAGGTTGTCGAGCAGCTCGCCCGCATGGGAGAGCTCCTCGACGGTCTCGAACAGCGGCACGAGGTCGATCGACGAGCGTGGGTCCCGGTGCAGCTCCACCATGAACGCCTCGCGAGCGAGGACGGCGACGGCCAGCACGTCGTCGACGCCCTGGCACATGGAGACGATGTAGGTGCGCGCGGCCTCCTGGCCGTACTCGTGCTGGACGTCGTGGAGCATGTCGAAGGTCGCCAGCACATCCACGGCATCCGCGGGGAGGCCGTAGTGGCGTCGCACCAAGGGGCGTCCGCCCTCGAGCTCACGGGCGAGGAGCTGTGTGCGCTCCTCGCGGGACAGCTCCGCGTACGGCTTCGGCAGCTCGCCAAGTGCGTCGTAGACGGCGCCGATGGCCTCGTGGTGGCGCGCGCTGTGCTCGCGGACGTCGAGCTCGGCGAGGTGCAGGCCGAGTGCCCTCGCGGTGCGCAGGGCACGGGCGAGCGTGCCGTCGGCGATGCGTCCGCCGAGGTGACCACGCAGGGAGCGGTCGATCACCGCGAGGTCCTCGATGTACGCCTGCGAGCCCAGGTAGTCGCGCCCCGCCTGGTGCTCACCGTGCTGCTTGATGCGCGCGTGGGTGTTCGCGAGCCGCGCCCGGATGTAGGAGAGCTTGAGCCGGTACGGCTCGTGCGCGTTGAGCCGGATGAACCGGTCGTGGATCCGCGGCAGCGCCCGGCGGTCGCGGGCCAGCGAGCTGCGCAGCTCCTCGGACACACCGATCACGCGGGTGGAGATGCTCAACTCGCTGACCAGGTCCTCGACCAGGCCTTCGTGGATGCGGATGGCCCGGTCCGAGTACAGCTCCAGCACCTCGCGCGTCACGGCCGGAGTGACGTTGGGGTTCCCGTCGCGGTCGCCACCGACCCAGCAGCCCAGCGCGAGCGGACGCGCCCCCGCTGGCACGGTGAAACCGGCCGCGCGCACCTCGCGCTCGAACTCGCCGAGCAACTCGGGCACGGCGGTGCGGCCGAGCTGCTCCATGTACCAGCCGATCGCCCGGGCCTCGTCGGCGACGGTGGGCTTGTCGGGGCGCAGCTCGTCGGTCTGCCAGAGCAGGTCGACGAGGGCTGCGAGCTCCTCGTCGGACGCGCCCCGGTCCAGGGCGGTGGCCACGCGCCGCACGATCGCGAGCACCGACTGGCGGGAGGACTCGGTGGGGTGCGCTGTGAACACCGGTCGCAGTTCGGTGCGGGCCAGCACGGCCTGCACCTCCGCGTGGTCGGGCCCGCCTTCGTCGGCGGAGCGGGCGAGCCGTTCCATGAGCCGGCGCAGCGGGCCGCGGCCGTCGGGATCGGAGCCGGCGAGCTCCCTGGCCCGGTGGCGCTGCTCCGCGATGTTGGCGAGCTGGAAATACTGCGAGAAGGCCCTCGCCAGCGACACCGCGGTGCCCGTGTCCAGCCCGGAGAGCAGCGTGGTGACCTCGGCGTCCCCGGCCCCACCCGCCGCGATCGCCGACCGTGAGAGCCGCCGCACCTGCTCGACGAGCTCCAGCAGCTCGGGCCCGCCGTGGTGCGCGAGGGTCTGGCCGAGCATCGTCGAGAGCCGTCTGATGTCGGCGCGAAGGGCCTCGTGTCCCGACGCCGAGATCACGCCGGCATGGGCAGCGACGTCGCGGGGAGCAACGCCGGACCGCGCGCCGGCGGCCTCGGGAGGCGACAGATCCGGTGGCCCGGCGTCGAACATCGACCGCACAAGATCGCTCACTGGCGTCTCCGATTCGGCCGTCGGGGCCGTTCGCGCCGGTGGGAACGACAGGACGAGCCGACATCGTCCCCTCTCGCCGGTCCTGCGCGCCAGCCCCCGGACCGTCCGGAACGGATCAGCCGGGCAGGTCCAGCAGCGCCGCGAGCGCCATCCGCGTCAGCACCGCCGCCACGGCGGGCGCACGCTCCACGTCGAGGCCCGGCGCGCTGTGCGGGGTGGAGTTCAGCAGGCCGAACGCGCCGTGCGCGGCGATCCGGGCCGACTCGACGGGCAGGCCGGGGTGCACCCGCTGCAGCGCGTCCACCCAGATCTCCACGTAGGTGCGCTGCAGCAGGCGCACCCTCCTGCGCGCCTCGACCGGCAGGTTCGCCAGGTCGCGGTCCTGCACCACGATCAGCTCCGGCTCGCGCAGGGCGAAGTCGGCCTGGAACTCGACGAGCGCCCTCAGCACCGCCCGCGGGTCGTCCGACGACCTGGCGCGGGCCTGCCCGCCGGCGAGCAGGTGCTCGCTGATGCCGATGAGCATCTCGGCGAGCAGCGCCTCCTTGCCGGGGAAGTGCCGGTACAGCGCGGGTCCGCTGACCCCGACCGCCGCCCCCAGATCGGCGATGCTCACGCCGTGGAAGCCGTGCTTGGCGAACAGCTGCGCCGCGACCGTGAGGATCTGCTGGCGTCTGCCGCCTGCTGGCACCACCGGGGACGCTGCCACCCAGGCAGCGTAGCGCTCGTGTTAACGCCTGCTAACGCGATTCTGGTCGCCCTCAGCAGGGTCACAGCGCCGATCGTTACCCTCGTAGGATGGCCCGGCTACCGAAGGCGATTCGCGCGCGCCTCGGCGTCCGCACCGCGTCGGCGCTGTCCGCCGCCGCGGTGGTCGCCATTGCATTGATCGTCGCGGGCGCGGCGCTCGTCTTCCTGGTCGGCCAGTCACTGCGCGTCACCGTGCGGAACTCCGCCGAGGACCGGACGAAGCAGATCGTCGAGCGGGTCGAGGGCAACTACGAGGGCTCGGCCAACGAGAACGCCCGCGAAGCGATCGACGTCCTCGCCACCCCTGACGACCTGGTCCAGGTGCTCGTCAGGTACGAGTCGGACGACGACGAGGACCACGTCACGGTGATCGAGGCCGGCAGCGACGCCGCCGGCCGGGCGACGGCGCTGTCCACGATCACACCCCAGGACGGGAAGTCCGTCGTGGTGCCCAATACCGAGGTCAAGCGCGCCAACGGCGTCCCGGCCAAGGTCGTGCTGGTGGCGGCCG
>DASYES010000915.1:0-2665 GCA_036498885.1 Pseudonocardia sp. | reverse complement strand
GGCTGTGTCGTTGTCCGCGGCGGCTCCGTGGTCGTCCGCGGCGGTTGCGTCGTCGTCCGCGGTGGCTCCGAGGTCGGCGGCTCCGGCGACGGGGTTGGCTCGACCGGCGGAGGCGGCGGCGGTGGAGGGGGCGGCGGCCCGACCGGACCGTGCGGAGGTGCGGGCGCCGGGGCGCCCGGAACGACAGGTTGCTGCTCGTGCGGGGCGACCTCGTGAGGTCGGCGGACCCTGTCGTCCGAATCCGCCGGGGCGGGTGCGCCGGGGTTGTCGTCCGGCTGGGAGACGGGTTGCGGCGAGTCGGGCGAGATGACCGGTTCGGTGCCGACGTCGCCCTGGCTCCCGACCGGTGCGGAGCCTGGGGCGACGGTGGCGGCGTCGGCCGAGGAGGCCGGTGCCGCGACCTGGAGGATCGCCGTGGTGGCACCGAGCGCACCGACGGTGAGCACGGCGGCGGCAGCGGCGGTGCTGGCACGGTTGAGCGTGCCCGCCCTGCGGATCACGGAATCCACGGCGGGCAGGGTGACGGCGGCGGCGAGCTGATCGTCGAGCCGCCGGAACTCCCGAGTCACTCGGTCGAACTCCTCGGTCACCGCTGTTCCCCCCTCTGGTCGTCTCCGCCGGACCGGCGCTCCGCGCCGCCGTACACGGCGTCGTACGCGTCCGATGCGAAATCCCCGGGCCGGTAGTCCCCATACCCCGCACCATGACCGTCGGATCCGTGCCCCTCGGATCCGAAGGTGTCGAAAGCCTTGTCCGCACCTATGCCGGCGCCCGCGTTGTCGCCGACCGCACCTCCCAGTACCTCGGGAAGGACGTCGGCCATTCCCTCCGTGACAACCAGCCGCGCGCGGGCCAGCCTCGCCTGGACCGACCCCATCGAGACCTGCTCCACGGCCGCGATCTCGGCCAGCGGAACCCCGGCCATGTGCGACAGCACGACGGCGCGCCGCTCGGCTGCCGTCAGCCTTCCGAGCGCCTTGAGCATTGCCGCGGTACGCGCGTCGACACCCTCGCCGACAGAGCGGGGCCGACCGATACCGATGCGGGCGAGCATGCGCCGCCAGCTCCGGATGGTGGATCTGACCGCCACCCGCCGGATCCATGCGCTCGGATCGGGCGAGTGGCCGATCACCGCCCAATTGCGCCAGGCCCGGGAGTACGCGTCCTGGACGGCGTCGTGGGCCTCGCCCGGGTCGAGGGTGATCGCGTAGAGCTGGGCGACCAGACGCTGGTAGTTGGCCTCGAGATGCGCCCCGAAGTCGACCCGCAGCTGTGCAGGGGTCGCCACGGGACCGTGGCGCACGACCTGCGTGGAGCCCGACCTCGACTGCACGTGCGCGCTGCCGTGGCCGTCGTCGGGCCCAGGAGGATGATCGACCGGTGTGCCCACCGTCACGTCCCCCCGCCCGCCGGAGCCGAGCTGGTCACCCGGATGTGGATTTTCCTGTCCCTCCATCGTGTCACGGTGGCGCACCGTTACGACGGAGCGACCAATCACTCCAACGAGGGAGACCAGCCGGAGGATGCGGCCCATCCATCAGCTCGTGGAGCGGCAGCGTCGAACCATGGCTCCTTGACCTCGGCGTAGCGGCGCGCGTCGCCGTCGGCCCCGTATCGCGCCTCGGCCTCGCGCTTGACCGCGAGGTACTCCTCGCGGGCCGCAGCATCGGCCCGCAGCCAGTCGCGGAAGAGCAGCGCATAGCGCCAGCCGGGTGAGCCGACCTCGCGAACGTGCAGGTGGACGACCTGCCCAGGGTCGGCCGAGCCGTGGTAGCGCTTCGGCCATGGCGGTGAACCCGGCGGCTTGGCATTGTCGCGGTCGATGTCAGGGCGCCACGGGAAGCCCACGTCCTGCAGCGCATCCCGAACGGCGTCGGCGTCGGCCAGGGACTCCACGCCGAGCTGCAGATCGATCACGTCCTTGGCCGGCAGCCCGGGCACCGCGGTCGAGCCGGTGTGCGCGACCCCACGACTCCGCTCCCCCGCGGCCGCCGCCACCCGCGCGCACAGCCGCGCACCCTCCGCAGCCCATTCGGGACGGGGTTCGACGAGCCGGGGCGCGACGGCCCGCACCGCGCGCCGCAACCGCAGGTTCTCCTCGAACGGGACGAGCCGCTCGCTCCAGAGCCGATCGACGGCGGCCTCGAGGTCGGCGGGGTCGCCGCTGTTGTCGAGCCACACGTCCGCGGCAGCTCGGCGGGCGGCGTCATCGGCCTGGGCGGCGATGCGGGCACGCGCGTCGGATGCGGGCATGCCACGGAACTCCACGAGCCGGCGGACCCGCTCCTCCGGATCGGCGTGCACCACCACGACCAGCGGGAACAGCGGCGCCATCCGGCCCTCGACGAGCAGCGGGACGTCCTGCACGACCACTGCGTCGGCCGGCGCCGCCGCGATCAGCTCCTCGGATCGCTGCCGGACCCGTGGATGCACGATTCCGTTGAGCCGCTCACGCGCGGCAGGGTCGTGGAAGACCACGGAGGCGAGCGCCGCCCGGTCCAGGCCCCCGTCCTCGGTCAGCATGTCGTCGCCGAACTCCGCGACGATCTTCGCGAGACCCTCGGTGCCCGCAGCCACGACCTCACGGGCGAGGAGATCGGAGTCGACCAGCACCGCTCCGCGCTCCACCAGCCGCCGGGCCACCGTCGACTTGCCAGAACCGATC
>DASYES010000914.1:0-15141 GCA_036498885.1 Pseudonocardia sp. | reverse complement strand
TCGCCGTCGAGCATCGCGAGGTTGGCCGTCTCGCCCGCCTGGTCCACCAGCTGGGCGAGCTGCGGGCGGGCCCACTCCCCCAGCATCCGGGTTGCGGCCTCACCGAGCCCGATCAACCGCGGGCCCAGGCCGTAGCGCCGGGAGGGCAGCTGCCGGACGTACCCCGACGCCACGAGCGTGCGGACGATCCGGTGGATCGTGGGCAACGGCAGCCCGGACCGGACGGCGAGCTCGGAGAGCGCGACGTCGCCGCCGGCGTCCGCCATGTGTTCGAGCAGGGCGAACGCTCGGTCGAGGGACTGCACGCCGCTACTGCGGTCGGGTTGCGCCACACCAGCCATGGTTCTCCGGTTCAGGATCCGCCGAGTTGCGGGACCTGGCAGGTTATCCGCCAGGCTTCATTCCCCTTTCCACGTTGCACGCTCCTTGGCCCCGAAGGAGCGAACCGCGGCCTGGAAGTCGGCGCTGCCGTACACCCGCGCCACGATGTCGTCGCCGTTCGGGAGCCCGGCCCGGCGCAACCTGACGAGCGCCTGCTTCGTGGCCCACATGCTCAGCGGGGCGTGCGAGGCCAGCGCGTCGACGGTCTCGGCGAGAGCCGTGTCGAGGGCCGCGGTGTCGTCGGCGAGCTGGGTGACGAACCCTGCGGCGTGCACCTCCTCGGCGCTCAGCAGTCGGGCCCGCAGCATCATGTCGAGGGTGCGTGCCGGACCGAGGTGCCCCACCAGAAGGGCGTAGGTGTCCATCGACAGGCAGTTGCCCAGGGTGCGCGCGACCGGCACCCCGAACCGCGACGCCGCGGTGGCGATGCGGAGGTCGCAGGCCGCAGCGAGGGCGAGGCCACCACCGATGCAGTAGCCGTCGACGGCGGCCACCGTGGGCACGGTCGTGTCCTCCAGCCTGCGCACGACGCGGGTGATCCGCTCCTCGTACGCCACGCCGGACGGTCCGTCGAAGCCCTCGAACTGGGCGATGTCGGTGCCCGACACGAACGCCCGGCCCCCCGCACCCCGCAGCACCAGCACCGTCACGTCGTCCTCTTCGTCCGCCCGCTCGCAGGCGTCGTGCAGGGCCTCGTACATGGCGAACGTCAGAGCGTTGTGCGACGCCGGCCGGTTGAAGGTGACGCGCAGGACGGGTCCGTCGCGGTCGACGAGAAGGTCACTCATCGCGCCATCGTCCCGAGCAGAGCATCCATCTCGGCGTCGGTATACCCGACCTCACCGAGGACGGCGCGTGAGTCGGCCCCGAGCGCCGGGCCCGCACCGCCCCGCCGCGCCGGTGTGGCCGACAGCCGCATCGGCGAGCCGAGCTGGCGGACCGGGCCGACATCGGGGTGCTCGGCGTCCCAGAAGAAGCCCCGGCGCGAGAGGTGGGGATCGGTGAACACCTGGCCGTAGTCGTTGATCGGCGCGCACGGGACGCCGGCGGTGTCGAGCACCGCGACGACGTCGGCGGCCGTCAGGACCGTGGTGGCCTGCTCGATCTCGGCGATGAGCTCTGCGCGGTGGGCGTGCCGGCCGTCCGAGTCGGCGTAGCGGGGGTCGGCGTGCAGCTGCGGCAGATCCAGGGCTGCGCAGAGCCCGTTCCAGGTCTTGGGCGTGATCGCACCGACCGTCACCCAGCCGTCCGCGCACCGCACCGCCTGGTACGGAGCCTGCGCCTGGTGCGCGGAACCCAGCGGGCGCCCCACCTCCCCGGTGGCGAAGTACTTGCCGGCTTCCCACACCGCGAGCGACACGCCCGACTCCAGCAGCGAGACGTCGATCTGCTGGCCCCGGCCGTCGCCGTGCGGCTGGTCCCGGTGATGCAGCGCGGCGGTGACCGCGAGTGCCGTGTAGAGCCCGCAGACGAGGTCGCAGATCGGCACGCCCACCTTCACCGGGTCGCCGTCCGGTGATCCCGTGATGCTCATGAGCCCTGAGCGCGCCTGGGCCATGATGTCGAGCCCCGGCAGTGCTGCCAGCGGCCCGTCCTGCCCGAAGCCGGATGCGGAGGCGTACACGAGTCCGGGGTTGAGCTCGGCGAGCTCGCCCGGACCGAGTCCGAGGCGCCGCATCGCACCGGGCCGCAGGTTTTCCACGAGCACATCGGCGCCGGCCACCAGGCGCAGGAACGCCTCGCGTCCTGCTTCCGACTTCAGGTCCAGCGCCACCGACTCCTTGTTGCGGTTGAGCCGCGCGAAGGGCGAGCTGTGCCGCGCGGAGTCGGAGCCGTCGAGGAACGGGCCGGTGGAACGGGTGGGATCGGGGGCCGCCGGGTTCTCGACCTTGATGACCCTGGCGCCGAGGTCGGCGAGCTGCATCGTGGCGAAGGGGCCCGCCATGAAGACGCCGATCTCGAGCACCGTGACGCCGGCGAGCGACCCCTCGGCCGCGATCTCGTGCTGCATGCCTACAGCCAACCCGGCACCACCAACAGGAGCCAGGTGACGGGGGGTGCGAGCGCAACCATCGAGAAGCCCCACCGCATCAACCGGCGGTAGACGTAGTCGCGCCGGTCCTCCGGGGCGTTGGCCGTGACCAGCGCGCCCGAGGTGGAGAACGGGCTGGAGTCGACCACCGACGAGGAGATCGCCAGCGCCGTGATGAGCCCGATCGGCCCCACCAGGCCCGCGAGCAGGAACGGCACGGCGAGCGGGATCAGCGCACCCAGGATGCCCGTGGTGGAGGCGAAGGCCGACACGGCGGCGCCGATGTAGCAGACCACCAGCGCGGCGACGAGCGGCACACCGATCGACGCGACCTGGTTGCCGAGGAAGTCGACGGTGCCGATGTCCTGCATGAGGTTGACATAGGTGACGATGCCGCAGATCAGCAGCACCGTCGGCCAGGCGACCTGGGCCACCGCGCCCTTGTAGGTGTGCGGGGCGAGCAGCGAGAGCAGCACCGCGGCGGTGACGGCGAGCAGGCCCACGTCGAGCTGGAAGGCCAGCGCCCCGATGGCCACGCCGATCAGCGCGACGAGCGTGAGCGAGCGGTTCAGGTCGAGCGAGGTGACCGGCGGGTGCTCGTGCTCGGTGAAACCCGCGCCCGTGGCGCCGGAGGTGGTGGCCCGCGCGGCACCCGGCCCGCCGGAGGCGATCCCGCTGGTGCCGGGTTCGCGAGGAGCGCCCGCCGCGGCGCCTGCTGTCTCGTCCGTGGTTCCGCCGCTGGTGTCCGCGATGCGACCGAAGAGCTCGCGGCCGCCGAAGATGAGGAACACGACGATGTTGAGCAGCACGTTGAACACGAGGCTGCCGAGGAACAGGATCAGCGGGCTACCGGGCAGGTTGTTCTGCGCGACGACGCCGTTGGTGATCACGCCGAAGATGCTGAGCGGGGAGAACCCACCCGCGCTGGCCCCGTTGATGATCGACAGGCCCATCAGCACCGGGTTGATCTTGTGGCGGACCGCGAAGCCCATGCCGACAGGGGCGATGATCGCGACGGCAGCGGGTACGACGGCGCCGAACGCCGTGAGCACACCGGTGACGAAGAACATGATCCAGGGGATCAGGGCGATCCGGCCGCCTACGCCCTTCATGGCCACGTGGACCAGCCAGTCGACCGTGCCGTTGGCGCGGGCGATGGCGAACAGGAACGTGACGCCGACGAGGATCACGAACAGGCTGCCGGGGAAGCCCGCGAAGATCGCGTCGGCGACGTCGTCGGGGCCGCCGTCGAGCGCCAGCGTCCCGATGATGAACGCGGCGACGAGCGAGATCGCGCCGAGGTTGATGGGGAGCACGGTGGCCAGGACGAACGCCGCCACCAGCGCGAGGATCGATATCACCTGAAAGGACATGCCACTTCCTCACAACAGGGACGACGATGTTCCGTAATGCGGAAGGATGTTTCCGGCCTGCAGTATGGTTCGCGTCACACTGCCAGGTCAAGGCCTGGCCCGCACGATGAGCAGTGGTGGGAGTCGCGTACATCCGTCACACAACCTGTCGCCCCTGCCCGCGATGCGGTAGATGTCTTCCGCAAAGCGACAACGAGGACGCACCTGGAGGCATCGATGAGTCCGACCGGCGGGCGTCACTTCCTGCAGATCCCGGGCCCGACGAACGTGCCGGACCGGGTGCTGCGGGCGATGGCGGCACCCACTATCGACCACCGGGGCCCGGAGTTCGCCGAGCTCACGAAAGCCCTGCTGCCCGCGCTCGGTCCGGTGTTCGGCACCACGGCGCCGGTGGTGATCTACCCGTCGTCCGGCACGGGCGCCTGGGAGGCGGCCCTGGTCAACACGCTGAGCCCCGGCGACCGCGTGCTGATCGGCGAGACCGGCCAGTTCTCGACGCTCTGGGCCGAGCTCGCCGGACGGATCGGCGTCGACGTCGAGGTGATCCCGGGCGACTGGCGCCGCGGTGTGGATCCCGCCGCCGTCGGCGAGCGGCTGGCCGCCGACACCGAGCGCGCGATCAAGGCCGTGTGCGTGGTGCACAACGAGACCTCCACCGGCGTCACGAGCCGGGTACCCGACGTCCGGGCCGCAATCGATGCCGCCGGGCATCCCGCCCTGCTGCTCGTCGACACGATCTCCTCACTCGCCTCCATCGACTACCGCCATGACGAGTGGGGCGTGGACGTCACCGTCGCGGGCTCGCAGAAGGGCCTCATGCTGCCGCCCGGGCTGGGCTTCAACGCGGTGAGCGAGAAGGCCCTCGCAGCGTCGCGCTCGGCCGGCCTGCCGCGCAGCTACTGGGACTGGGCGCCGATCCTCGAGGCGAACGCCCGCGGGTTCTTTCCCTACACGCCCGCCACCAACCTGCTCTACGGCCTGCGCGAGGCGCTCGCGATCCTCGCCGAGGAAGGCCTGCCCGCCGTGTTCGCCCGCCATCAGCGCCACGCCGCGGCCACCCGCACCGCAGTGCGGACCTGGGGGCTCGAGGTGCTGTGCGCCGACGAGCGCGAGCACTCCGGCTCGCTGACGGCGGTGCTGCTGCCCACCGGTCACGACGCCGACGCCGTGCGGCGGATCATCCTCGAACGCTTCGACATGTCCCTCGGCACCGGGCTCGGGCGCCTCGCCGGCACCGTGTTCCGGATCGGGCACCTCGGCCACTTCAACGACCTGACGCTGGCCGGCACGCTGGCGGGCGTACAGATGGGACTGCAGCTCGCCGGGGTGCCGATCAAGCCGGGCGGCCTGGACGCCGCGCTGGATCATCTGCGGGATGCAGGATGAATGAGTTTGCGCGGGCACTTGCCTGGGAGATCGAGGGGGAGGTCTCCTTCGACGACTACACCCGCCACCTCTACTCGCGTGACGCGAGCATGTACTCGATCACGCCGCGTGGAGTGGTGGCCCCGCGGCACGCAGGCGACGTCGTGGCCGCGGTGAGGGTGGCTGCCGAGCACGGGGTCGCCGTCCTGCCCCGCGGCGCGGGCACCAGCCTGGCCGGTCAGACGGTCGGCGACGCGTTGGTGCTCGACTTCTCCCGTTACATGAGCACGATCCTCGAGCTCGATCCGGAGGCCCGCACCGCGCGCGTGCAGCCCGGGGTGGTGCAGGACCAGCTCAACCGGGCCGCGGGCGAGCACGGCCTGATGTTCGGACCCGACACCTCCACGTCCAACCGCGCCACGCTCGGCGGGATGATCGGCAACAACTCCGCGGGCAGCGGCTCGGTGCGCTACGGGATGACGATCGACCACGTCCGCACGCTCGACGTGGTGCTCTCCGACGCCACCACCGCGAACTTCGCCCCTGTCGACGGGGCCGAACGCGCGCGCCGCGCCGAGGCCGCCACCGTGGAGGGGCGGCTCTACCGCGACCTGCCCGCACTGGTCGAGGAGTTCCGCAGCGCGATCGCGAGCGGGTACCCCGGCTTCTGGCGCCGGTCGGGCGGATACCGGCTGGATCGGCTGGCGGCCGCCGCCACCTCGGACCCCGCCGCCTTCGACCTCGCCACGTTCGTGGTCGGTTCGGAGGGCACGCTCGTGGTGGCCACGGAGGCGACCGTGGGACTGGTGCCCAAGCCGAGACACACCGTGATCGCGGTGGGCCACTTCCGTTCCACGCCCGCCGCGATCGCCGCCACAGAGGACGCGCTGAGCTGCGACCCGTCGGCCGTCGAGCTGATGGACCGCACGATCCTCGACCTCTCCCGGGAACGCATCGAGTACGCGGCACTGGGCACGATCCTGCAGGACGACCCCGATGCGCTGCTGTTCGTCTCCTTCACGGGTGACGACCCCGCGGAGCTCTCCGGGCAGCTCGACCGGCTCACGGCGCTCTGGGAGCGCCACGGCCACGGCTACCACACGCTTCGCGCCGAAACGCCCGCCCAACAGGGGGCGCTGCTGAAGGTCCGCAAGTCGGGCCTCGGGCTGCTGATGGCCGCGGGCACGGGCACGAACCGACCGCTTGCGTTCGTGGAGGACACGGCGGTCGATCCCGCGCGGCTGGCCGAGTACACCGAGCGCTTCGCGAAGGTGCTCGACCGGCACGAGCTGCGGGCCGGGTTCTACGGCCACTGCTCGGTGGGGTGCCTGCACATCCGCCCGTTCGTCGACCTGTCACGGCCCGACGAGGTGCTGCGGATGCGCGCGGTGGCCGAGGAGATCCGCGACCTCGTCACGGAGTTCGGCGGCGTCAACTCCTCCGAGCACGGCGACGGGCTCGCCCGCAGCGAGTTCAACCGGGCGTTGTTCGGTGACGACCTCTACGAGGCGATGCGCCGCGTGAAGGGGATCTTCGATCCCGAGAACCGGCTCAACCCCGGCAAGATCGTCGACGCCCCGGCGATGACCGACAACCTGCGTGACGCGGCGCTGAACCCTGCGCCCCTGCTGCGCACCGCGCTGGACTTCACGGTGGTGGCAGGTGGCTCGGGTGGCATGCGGGGGGCCGCCGACCGGTGCATGAACATCGGCGTGTGCCGCAAGAGCGACGCCGGCGTGATGTGCCCGTCGTACATGGCCACGCGCCGCGAGCACGACTCCACGCGCGGCCGCGCGAACGCCCTGGTCAAGGCGCTGTCGGAGCCGGATCCGCGGGTCGGGCTCACCGACGAGGGCCTGCACGACGCCCTCGACCTGTGCCTGATGTGCAAGGCCTGCAAGAGCGAGTGCCCGCTGTCGGTGGACATGGCCACGCTGAAGAGCGAGGCCCTGCACCAGGCGCATCAGGTGCAGGGCACGCCGCTGCGCTCCCGCGTCTTCGGCGCGATCCGGGCGCTCAACCGGCTCGGCTCGGCCACCGCACCGCTGTCGAACCTGCCCGGCCGGGTTCCCGCGCTGCGCGCGCTGATGGGCCGCACCCTCGGGATCGCGCCGCAGCGCCCCCTGCCGGTGTTCGCCCGGCGCACCCTGCCCCGCTGGTTCCGGCGGCGGGCCGCCGCAGCGCAGAAGAACCGGGGCCCGCTCACCTTCCTCGCCGACTCGTTCACGAGCTTCACCGAGCCCGCGGTCGGGATGGCCGCGATCGAGCTGCTGGAGCGCGCCGGGTGGGACGTGCGGCTCGAGGACTCCGGCTGCTGCGGCCGTGCGGCATTCTCGAAGGGCCTGCTCGACCAGGCGAAACGTCAGGCGTCCGGCCTGGTCGACGCGCTGGGCGCAACGTCAGGGCCGATCGTGGGCGTGGAGCCGTCCTGCCTGCTGACGCTGCGCGACGAGCACCGCGCCCTGCTCGGCGACGACCCCCGCGTCGCGGACGTGGCGGGCCGCGCGCGGCTTGTCGACGAGCTGCTCGTCGAGGCCATCGACAGCGGCGACCTGAAGCTCCGGGAGGACGTCTGGCCCGCGGGGCAGCGGATCCTCTTCCACGGGCACTGCCACCAGAAGGCAGAGGTGGGCACCGCGGCCACGATGGCGCTGCTGCGGCGGATCCCGGGGGCCGAGGTGGTCGAGCTGGACGCCGGGTGCTGCGGGATGGCGGGGTCGTTCGGGTTCGAGGTCGAACACTACGAGGTCTCCATGCAGGTCGGAGCGGACCGCCTGTTCCCCGCCGTCCGAGCCGAACCCCGCTCCACGGTGGTGGCCGCGACAGGGGTGTCGTGCCGCCAGCAGATCGCCCACGGCACGACCCGGCGGGCCCACCACCCCGTGGAGCTGATTCGCGGAGTTGTGGAGCCGTAGTGCTGTCAGGGACGGCCTCCCGACAGCACTACGGCTCCGTTCTACGGGGGGCCGTCAGGTGCGGGCCAGCACCGTCGTGAGTGCTCGGTTCAGGTCCGTCGCCGGGTCGTTCGACAGCCGGGGTGCGCGCCAGGCCACGTGAGCATCCGGGCGGACCAGCACGCAGCCGTCCTCGCCTACCTCGCGGGCGCGCGCCCAGTCGTCGTAGAGGTCGATGTACTCCCGGCCAGGCCCGATCACGTGCGCGACCACCTCGATGCCCAGGTCCTCGGCGACCTTCGCCGCCGCCGTCGCCCACTCCTCGCCCGCGATGCCGGTGAGCAGGCAGAACCGGCCCTTCCCTGCCAAGTCATGGGTGGAGACGCGGCGCCCGTCGCGGCCCAGCCACGCGTGCGGCAACCGCGCGCCCGGCCAGGTCGTCGCGTGGTAGTAGAGCTCGCGGTCGCGGGTGTACTCCGGCTCCGTGGTGCCGTCGGGCGCCACCGCACCGGACACGTACCGCTGGCCCATCTCCACACCGTGCGCGTTGAACTCGTAGTTCTTGAGATCCAGCGCTTCCCGCAGATCCGCCCGCTGCCGGGCTGCCTCCGGAGTGTTCGCCGCCCGCGCCGCGATGTGGCGGCGCATCAGCTCCGGATCCGACTCCCCGGTCAGCCCGAGTGCATCGAAGATCGGGCCGAACTCCTCGATGCTCTTGTTCGCCCGCAGCACGATCTGCTTCCCGATCGGCGCGCGCTCGGCGTCGTAGCTGTCCAGCAGCGCCTCACCGGCAGTGCCGCGCAGCACGTAGGCGAGCTTCCACGCCAGGTTGTACGCGTCCTGGATCGAGGTGTTGGACCCCAGCCCGTTCGACGGCGGATGCCGGTGCACCGCATCACCCATGCAGAACACCCGCCCGGCCCGATAGCGGGTGGCATACATCTTGTTGTTGCCCCACAGCGACACCGAGCGGATCGTCACCGGGATCGAGTCGTTGCCGATCAGCTCGTGCGCGATCCGGGTGGCCATCTCGTCGTCGACCTCGGGCGGCGGCTGCGCAATGTCGTAACCCCAGACGATCAGCCACTCGTTCCACGGCCGCACCATCCGCACCAGGCCCAGCCCGATGCCCCCGACCTCCGCGCCCGGTTGCAGCACCCAGTACAGGACGCTGGGCCGGTGCTCGACCAGGTGTGACAGGTCGGCGTGGAAGACGATGTTCATCGAGCCGGCCACGTCCATCTGGCCCTCGAACGGCAGCCCCACATCGGCGGCCACCGCGCTACGCCCGCCGTCGGCACCGATCACGTACTTCGCCCGTACGTCGTACTCGTTCCCGGTCACCCGGTCCCGCACCGTCACCGTGACGCCGTCGTCGTCCTGCACGAGCCGCAGGTACTCCGTGTCGAACCGGATACTGCTGCCGCGGGAGGCGGCGTGCCCGATGACGATCGGCTCGAGGAAGGTCTGCGGGATGTCGCAGTTGGACGACGGGCTGGCCAGCGTGTAGTCGGCCTCCCGCGCCGGGTGCGTACCCCAGGTGCGAACCCGTCCGATCTCGTCCCCGGCAAGGCTGGTGCAGAACACCGTGTCGCCCATCAGGTCGTGCGGCGTGCCCTGCGCCAGTACGTCGCCCTCGATGCCGAGATCGCGGAAGATCTCCATCGTGCGCTGGTTGGTGATGTGCGCCCGCGGCGTGTTCGCCGTCCAGCGATACTTGGTGACGACCATGTGATCGACGCCCAGCGTGGCCAGGGCGAGCGCCGCCCCGCCACCCGCCGGGCCACTACCGATCACGAGCACGTCCGTCTGAAGATCAACGGTCACGAGAGTGACTCCAGCACGATGTCGAACTCCACCGAACTCCAGGCGGTGTCGAGCACACGGCCGTCCGGGGCGGTGCCAGGCCCGTGCTCGGCGAACTCGACGACGAGGCTCTCCTTGACGCCGAACACCGCGTCGCTGCCGAGGTACGGGTCGCCCGCCGCGAAGACGTGCGTGACCAGGGTGCGATGACCGGGCGCGTCGACCTTGAAGTGCAGGTGTGCCGGACGCATCGGGCTGCGGCCGGTGGCGGCGAGCAGGTCGCCCACCGGACCGTCGGTCGGGATCGGGTAGGGCGACGGGCGCACCGACCAGAACGCGTACTCCCCGTCCGCCCCCGAGCGCAGCCACCCACGCCCGGCCGACCGGTCGCCGCCGTACTGCACGTCGTAGAAGCCGTCCTCGTCGGCTTCCCACACCTCGATCCGGGCCCCGGCGAGCGGCGACCCGTCCGTCGACCGGACGCTGCCGGTCACGCGGAACGGGGCGCCCTTTGCGCCGCGGGCGATGTCGCCGCCGATCTGCACCTCCGGAGCGCCCTCCACGAAGAACGGCCCGAAGACCGTCGACTCGGTCGCGTTCGGCGCCGCGGGCGCGTTGATCCCGACGGTGAGCATCGAGAGCCCGAGCACATCGGAGAGCAGGATGAACTCCTGCCGCTTGTCATCGGTGATGTGCCCGACGCGGGTCAGGAAGCCGATCCCCGCCTCCCACTCCTCCTGCGTCAGCCGGACATCCCGCGCGAACGCATGCAGGTGTCGCGTGAGGCTCTGCATGATCTCGCGGAGCCGCTCGTCCTCCGTCTCGGCGAAGCCGGCGACCACCTCATCGGTCACCGCCTCCTCCCGGTCCTGCTGGGTCACGTGTCCTCCCCACTCCACGCGGCGCGCACAAGCCGCCGCAACGCCCCGCCGCCTACCGGCACGGGGTTGTCCTCCGGTACCGCGGGCTCGGTCAGCGCCGCGACCTCCTCGATCTGCTCCTCACGCAAGCCCAGCTCACGCAGCCCGTGAGGCACGCCCATCTCCCCGGCGAGCTCCCGCAGCCCACGAACCGGATCCTCAATGCCGAGCGCTCGCGCGACCCGCGCCGCCGCATCAGGAGCTCCGGGAGCGTTGAACACCAGCACATGCGGCAGCACCACAGCATGCGTGCGCGCATGCGGCAGGTCGTAGGTGCCGCCGAGCACATGACACAGCTTGTGATGCAACCCCGCACCCGTGACAGCGAACGCACTCGCCGTGAGCCACGCACCGCGCAACAGCGCCACAGGATCATCCTTGCGCAGACCGACCACGATCGCGGCGATCCCGTCCTCGGCGATGGCGGTGCTCACCGGGTTGCGTCGCGGCGCCCAGAACGCCTCGACCCCGTGTGCCAGCGCGTTGAAGCCGCTCGCCACGGCCAACTCCCGCGGAAGCGACGCCGTCAGCTCCGGGTCGTACACGACCACCCGCGGCAACACGGCCGGATCAATGCCAGTGGTCTTGCGACCATCCACCGTCAGACCCCAGACCGGCGTGACCTCCGACCCCGAATACGTCGTCGGCACAGCGACCACCGGGATCCCGGCCGTGAGCGCCACAGCCTTGGCAGCGCCGGTCGTCGACCCACCGCCGATACTCAGCACGCCGTCGGCGTCCGCGGCAGCAGCCGTTGCCCGTGCGGCCTCGGCCGTGGCGAGCGGTACGTGCTCGCGCACCGCGGTGAACGTCGCAGCGATGCGATCGCGGAGCGGCGCGACGAGCGAGCGGACGCGCTCCGCGTCGCGTTCCGAGGCCACGAGCAGCAGCCGGGTGGTGCCGAGCCGGTCGACCTCGTCGGCGAGCCGGGTGCGCGCAGCCCCGGCCCCGAAGACGATCCGCGCGGGGAGCGCGTCGTAGGTGAACTCCCGCACCTTGTGCCTCCCAGTCTCGCTTCGTTGCACACGTCACAGTGAAGCCAAATCTGCTATTCGTCCAATACCGGTTCTGAACGCCGGCCATACGATGAACTATGGACCTACGGCAGCTCCGATATTTCCTCGCGGTCGCCGAGGAGCGCTCCGTCACGCGCGCGGCCACGCGGCTGCACCTCACGCAGCCTCCGCTGTCGGCCCAGCTCGCCCGGCTGGAGCACGAGCTGGGTGTCGTGCTCTTCGTACGGCACCGGCGGGGCGTCGATCTCACCGAGGCCGGCCGTCACCTCGTCGACCACGCCCGGCGCGTGCTGTCCGATGTGGAGGCTGCGGCGGAGTCGGTGCGGCGCACCGGGCAGGGCCGCAGCGGGCGGCTGGCCCTCGCGTTCGTGCCGGCGACGGCATGGTCCGTGCTGCCGCCGCTGCTGCGCCGGTTCCATACCGCGCGACCCCATGTGGAGCTGCGCTTCCTGGAGGGCCACACCGACGCTGTCGCCGAGCACGTGCGCTCCCGCCGCGCGGACCTGGGCCTGGTGCACCTTCCACCCGGTGGAGCCGCGAGCGGGGTCGGGCCCGACCTCGACGTTGCGGTCGCGCGCCGCGAACCGCTGGTCGCCGTCGTTCCGCGGGACCGCGCCGATGCTCTCGGCGACCGCGTCGACCTCAACGACCTCGCCGGCGAGCCATTTCTCTGTCCGGGACGGGCCGTGTGGGGAGGGCTCGCGCCGCACCTGCTGGGGGCGTGCAGGCTCTCGGGTTTCGAGCCCGCACTGCACGAGGTCGATCTCGTCCAGTCCGCGGTGGCGCTCGTCGGCGCAGGTCTCGGCGTCTCGGTGCTGCCGGCATCCGTGGAGCGGGTGTGCGGCCCGGACGCAGTGACGCGTCCGCTGGCCCGACCCGTCCCGGTGGTGGAGACGGGCCTGCTGCGTCGCCGCGCCGACGCCCCCAGCCCGCCGGCGCAGCGATTCCTGCGGCTGGCACTGGACACTCCGGAACCCGACGTCCTGGGTCCCACCTTCGCCCGCACCCGCCATGAATGAGGTGCCTGGCGGTGCTCACCGCCGCACTCGGCGCGCCGTCCTCGCCAGCCACCCGGAGCGCTTCTGCGACAGCCCGCGCAGCGGCATCTTCCGTCGCCATCTGCGCCCTTCCTTCCGCAGACCCTTGCGGATGTCGCGCGACCGCGGGAGCAGCAGCCGTAGCCCCACGCCGTAGAGGCGCAGCGCGGCGAACCCGAGCAGCAGGCCGACCGGCATGAGAAGGACCGAGAGGCACAGGACGAGCGCGACGACGACGAGGACCGTCGCAACGAGCCACAGCAGGACTCCCCCGAACACCCGGAGCACCCTCATCGCCACCGCCATGAACTCGGAGCCGTTCGCGCTGATTCGCGTAAGCGGAATAGCCGCCGGTCCTACCGCCTAATCCAGGCATTTCACCCGGTACCGACGGCACCGTCGGTCCATAGCTCCGCCCGAGAGTGCCATTCGTTCGGGAATCGGGCCGTGATCCACCCATGCCCGGCGGATGGCATGATCGCCCCGTCGTGGCCGTGGGTCCGCCCCGTGCCGGCAACCGGGATAGGAGCTGGTGGGGCGTGCTCGGACAGCTCGTGCGGATCTCGGCGGCCCTCCTCGCGGCCCTGCTCGTCATCGGTCTCAGCGGCTGCACGATCACACCCGTTCTCCCCGACGCCCGGCCTGTCTCAACGGATCAGGCGCACGCCCAGCTCTCGGCACTCGTCGAGCGCGCGCCCGCGTCGATGCGCGGCTACTCCCGCGATCGGTTCCCGCACTGGTCGAGCCGGGGCAAGGGCTGCGACACCCGCGACCTCGTGCTGGAGCGCGACGGCACCGACGTCGTCGTCGACGCCAAATGCAAGATCGTCAAGGGCGTCTGGCACTCGCCCTACGACGACACGACGTGGACGGACCCGGCGGATGTCGACATCGACCACATCGTGCCGCTCGCCGAGGCATGGCGTTCCGGCGCGGCGGACTGGGACGACGAACGACGCAAGGCGTACGCCAACGATCTGGACGGCCCCGGGCTGCTCACCGTCACCGACAACGTCAACCAGGCGAAGGGTGACCAGCCGCCGAACCTGTGGAAGCCCAAGCTCACCGAGTACTGGTGCACCTACGCAGAACTCTGGATCGAGACCAAGTCGAAATGGGATCTTTCGGTAACCTCCGCCGAACGCTCCGCGCTCCTCGACATGCTGAACAGGTGCTGACGATGTCCATTGAGCACAGCTCCCTCATCACCGCACCACCGGGTGGCGTCTGGACCGACGACGTCGGCGTGATCACCGGCGCCCTGGAGCTGCGCACCACCTGTGCCGATGACGGCGAGGTGCAGGTCAGCGTCCGGTACGAGGAGGCCGACGAGTGGTACACCGTGCGCGGTGGTGGGGCCGAGCTGCACGATCCGGCCGACGCCGAGGTCCTGCACTCCGTCCTGGTCGCGGTGCTCGACCGTCCCGAGGGCTGACCTTTCTGTTGACACCCGACGTCCGCCCCTCGCACTGTGTGGCCAACAGTGCCCACACGAACGGGGGACAGCGGGTGGACGCGGAGAGATCTCGGGCCGTGGCTGCTGCCGAGGTGCAGTCCGAGCCGGAGCAGCTGCGGCGGGTGGCACTCGCCAGCGCGGTCGGCACGACGATCGAGTGGTACGACTACTTCATCTACTCCACGGCCGCGGCGCTGGTCTTCGGTTCCCAGTTCTTCTCGACGCTGTCGCCCGCCTCGGCCACGCTGGCCGCGTTCGCCACGCTGGGAGTCGGGTTCCTCGCCCGTCCGGTCGGCGGCATCCTGTGGGGCCATTTCGGTGACCGGATCGGCCGCAAGGCGATGCTCGTCGCGTCGCTGGTGCTCATGGGTGTGGCGACCGTCGGGGTCGGGCTGCTGCCGACCTTCGACCAGATCGGTGTGGCCGCGCCGATCCTGCTCGTGTTCCTGCGGCTGCTACAGGGGCTCAGCGCTGGTGGTGAATGGGGCGGCGCCGCACTCATGGCGGTCGAGCACGCGCCCGAGGGGAAGCGCGGCAAGTACGGTTCCTATTCACAGGTCGGGGTTCCGGCCGGGCTGATCCTGGCCCAGCTGGTGTTCGTCGTCATCGACGCGACCATGAACGACGAGCAGTTCGCGAGCTGGGGCTGGCGGCTGCCGTTCCTGTTCAGCATCGTGCTCGTCGGCATCGGTCTCTTCATCCGCCTGCGCATCGAGGAGAGCCCGGTGTTCCGGACACTCAAGGCCGAGCAGGTGCGCGCCCGACTGCCCATGATCGACGTCCTGCGCGAGCGGCCGCGAGAACTGGTGATCGCCTCGGTCAGCTTCATCGCCAACACGGCCATCGGCTATGTCTTCCTGG
>DASYES010000913.1:0-3668 GCA_036498885.1 Pseudonocardia sp. | reverse complement strand
CTCGTAGCCGGGCTCGTTCGCGTTCTGCTCGTCCACCAGGGCCGCCATGCGAGCGAACGTCTCGCGCACCTGCGTCTCGTCGGCCAGGCCGTGGTGCAGCCAGTTGGCGATCAGCTGGCTGGAGATCCGCAGCGTGGCACGGTCCTCCATGAGCCCGACGCCCGCGAGGTCAGGCACCGTGGAGCAGCCGATGCCCAGCCCGACCCAGCGCACGACATAACCCAGGATGGACTGCGCGTTGGTCTCCAGCTCGTGACGCTTCTCGTCGTCGGTGAGCTCACCGGGCAGGAGCGGCACCCGCAGCAGCTCGCGCCGGTCGGTCTCGCGCCCCGCGAGCTCGCGCTGCCGGGCGGCGACGTCGGTGCGCAGGTAGTGCAGGGCGTGCAGCGTGGCGGCCGTCGGCGACGGCACCCATGCGGTGTTCGCGCCGGCCTGCGGCTGCGCGCCCTTCGTGTCGAGCATCTCGCGCATCGCGGCGGGCTTGGCCCACATGCCCTTGCCGACCTGCGCCTGTCCGCGGAAGCCCGCGCGCAGCGCGACGTCGACGTTGCGGTCCTCGTAGGCGACCAGCCAGGGCGTGCTCTTCATGTCGTTCTTGCGCACGACCGGGCCGGCCTCGAGGTCGGTGTGGATCTCGTCGCCGGTGCGGTCGAGGAACCCGGTGTTCACGAAGATCGTGCGGTCCGGAGCCTGGGCGATGCAGTTCTCGAGGTTGAGCGACGTGCGCTTCTCCTCGTCCATGATCCCGATCTTCAGGGTGGCAGGCTCCAGGCCGAGCGCCTCTTCCACCGCGGCGAAGAGATCCACGGTGAGCGCCACCTCGTCGGGCCCGTGCTGCTTGGGCTTGACGATGTAGACGCTGCCGGCGCGGGAGTTGGAGAACCGCCCGAGCCCGCGCAGGTCGTGAAGCGCCGCGACGGCAGAGACCAGCGCGTCGAGCACGCCTTCGCGGATCGGCTCGCCGTCGGCGGTGCGGACGGCGTCGGTGGTCATGTGGTGCCCGACGTTGCGCACGAGCAGCAGGGAGCGTCCGGGCAGCGTCAGCTCGGAGCCGTCGGGCGCGGTGTAGCGGCGGTCGCCGTTGACCTTGCGCTCGATCGTCTCGCCGCCCTTCTCGAACGTCGAGGTGAGCGCGCCGGTCATCAGGCCGAGCCAGGTGCGGTAGGCAGCTACCTTGTCCGGCCCGTCGACCGTGGCCACCGAGTCCTCGAAGTCGACGATCGTGGTGACAGCCGCCTCGAGCGCGACGTCGGCCAGATCCGCGTGGTGCTGGCGACCGACGCGGTGCGCGGGGTCGATCGTGAGCTCGACGTGCAGCCCGTTGCGGTGCAGCAGAACCGCCTGCACGGCGCCGGGGTGCCCGTCGTCGGCTCCGGCGCGGTGCCCGGCGAACTGGCCGGGGTCGGCCAGGCCCGTGCTCCCGCCCGCCGTCTCCACGACGAGCGCACCGTCCTGCACGCGGTAGGCGGTGGCGTCGGCGTGGCTACCCGACTCCAGCGGGAAGAGCTCGTCGAGCAGCTTGTCGGCCTCGGCGATCACCTGGGCGCCGCGGCGCTGGTCGTAGCCGCGCTCGAGCTCGTGGTCCAGCGGAAGGACGTCGGTGCCGTACAGCGCGTCGAAGAGCGAACCCCACCGGGCGTTGGCGGCGTTCAGCGCGTACCGCGGCACGGTGGCGGGCACCACCAGCTGCGGACCGGCGATCTCGGCGATCTCCGGGTCGACCCGCGACACGTTCACCTGCGGCGACGCCGGCGGGAGCAGATAACCGATCTCGGTGAGAAAGGCCTCCAGTGCCTCGACGTCGCCCGCCCCGTTCTCCCGGTGCCAGGCGTCGATCCGCTCCTGCAGCTCGTCGCGTCGGGCGAGCAGCTCGGCGGTCCGGCCGGCGAACCGCTCCTGCAGGGCCGCGCAGGTGGACCAGAACCAGTTCGGATCGAGGTCCAGGCCGGGTAGGAGCTCTTCGGCCACAAATGCGCGCAGCGCGGGGTCGACCTGCAGATCCGTCACGTCTCCACCATCCGCTCGTCGTTCGACAGGGTCGCCGTTCGGCGGTTACCCGAACACGACCCGTCCCCGAACATTCTTCTACCAGACGGACTGTGGTTTCCGCATTGCGGAAGCGCGTGGGTTAGGGAGCGATCACGCTCGTGGATGCGGGCACGGGGGCTGCCGCCGCGGGACCGACCGCACCGGTGAGTGCAAGCAGCAGCGCCAGCGCTGCGGCGACGACAAGGGACAGCTGCAGCGTCCGACGGGGACCCAACGCTCTCGGCCTCCTGAGGGCTCGAATCAGCGGCGACAAAGCGATCATTCGCCCGGGCGGTGTGACGAGCTCCTGGGGCGAGCGCGCCACGCACCCGGTGCGTAAGCGGGTCGTACCGTACGCGGACACCCAGACCCCCCACACAGCGGCCGTCCCGCCGGGGAACCAGGAGATGCACAACGCAAGGTCCACGATCTACCCGGCGCAGACGTAGGCTCGTCCGGGCAACGATGCGCACGAGGTGGAAAGGGTGACCAGTGGCGCTGGACGGCGGAGTACGGCAGGCGTTCGAGCGGGCGCTCGACTCTGCCGACGTGATCACTGACCCGGTGCAGTGCCGGGCCTACGAGTGCGACGGCCTCACCGGCTACCGGGTCGTGCCGGAGCTGGTCCTGCTGCCCCGCAATGCGGCGCAGGTGGCCGCGGCGGTGCGGGTGTGCGCCGAGCACCGGGTGCCGTTCGTGGCGCGCGGGGCCGGTACCGGGCTCTCCGGTGGAGCGCTGCCGGTGGCCGACGGCGTGGTGATCAGCCTGGCGCGGCTCAAGCGGGTGCTGGAGGTCGACCCGGTGAACCGGCGCGCCGTCGTCGAACCGGGCGTCACCAACCTGGAGATCACCGCTGCCGCGGCACCGCACGGGCTGTACTACGCCCCCGACCCGTCCAGCCAGCAGGTCTGCACGATCGGCGGCAATGTCGCTGAGAACTCCGGAGGCGCCCACTGCCTCAAGTACGGATTCACCACCAACCACGTTCTGTCCTTCGAGACCGTCCTGCCCGACGGTTCGGTCGTCACGCTGGGCGCCGACACCGGCGAGCAGGCCGGCCCCGACCTGCGCGGGGTGTTTCTCGGCTCGGAGGGAACGCTCGGGATCACGACGAAGATCGTGGTACGGCTGCTGCGCACCCCGGAGTCGGTGCGCACCCTGCTCGCCGACTTCCCGTCCGTCGCCGCCGCAGGTGACGTCGTCTCCGACATCGTGGCGGCGGGGATCGTGCCCGCGGCCGTGGAGATGATGGACACCCTGGCCATCGAGGCGGCGGAGGAGGCGGTGCACGCGGGCTACACGGTCGGCGTGCCCGCGGCGCTCGTCGTCGAGCTGGACGGGCCGGTCGAGGAGTGCGACATCCAGTTCGAGCAGGTCAAGGAGATCTGCGACCGCCACGGCTGCACCCGCCTGCACATTGCAGGCTCCCCGGAGGAGCGGGCGGCGATCTGGCGGGGACGCAAGGCCGCGTTCGCCGCGGTCGGGCGGATCTCGCCCGACTACTTCGTGCAGGACGGCGTGGTGCCCCGCACGCGGCTCGCCGAGGTGCTCGACCGGATCGCCGAGATGGGCGCCGAAGCCGGGCTGCGCGTGGCCAACGTGTTCCACGCGGGCGACGGCAACCTGCACCCCCTGGTGCT
>DASYES010000912.1:0-1644 GCA_036498885.1 Pseudonocardia sp. | reverse complement strand
GTCGCCGGCATCACCGCACTCGCCGCCACCTTCGAGACGAGGGGCAAGACGGTGGAAGAGGTGGCGCGTGAGGTCGCCGCAGGTCGAGGTGCCCCGGTCGTCACCACGGCGGCGCTGGCGGACGCGGGGCCGACAGGTTCCTGACGCCAGCGGGCATGTTGCCCATCCTCTCCGGAACGTGCGGTCGGCCACCGGCGGAGCGATGATGAGCGCTCAACTCGTGGAGAACACCTAGACTGGTGGGAACACCACGAACCGGGGAGGAACGCCGCGTGAACGCCGACGAGCGTCGCTTCGCGGTCCTGCGGGCGATCGTGGCGGACTACGTCGCCACGCATGAGCCTGTGGGCTCGAAGATGATCGTCGAGCGCCACAACCTTGGCGTCTCCAGCGCAACCGTACGCAACGACATGGCCGTCCTCGAGGAGGACGGGCTGATCGCCCAGCCGCACACCAGCGCAGGGCGGGTGCCCACCGACAAGGGCTACCGCCTGTTCGTCGACCGGCTGGCGCAGGTCAAACCCCTGTCGCTGGCCGAGCGGCGTGCGCTGCAGGCGTTCCTCGACGGCGCGATCGACCTCGATGACGTGCTGCGGCGCAGCGTCCGGCTGTTGGCGCAGCTCACCCGCCAGGTCGCCGTGGTGCAGTACCCCACGCTCACCCGCTCCACCGTGCGCCACTGCGAGATCGTGGCGCTCACCCCGGCGCGGTTGATGCTGGTGGTGATCACCGACAGCGGCCGGGTGGACCAGCGGGTGGTGGATCTCGGCGAGGTGCTCTCCGACGATCAGGTCGCCCAGCTGCGGAGCCTGATCAACGGGGCGCTCGCGGGCCGCAGGCTCGCGGCAGCGTCCGTCGCGGTGGCCGACCTGCCCGAGTCCGTCCCGCCCGAACTGCGTGACGTGATCGTCACGCTCTCCACCGTGCTCATCGAGACCCTTGTCGAGCACCCCGAGGAGCGGCTGCTGCTCGGCGGCACCGCCAACCTCACGCGCAACGCGGGCGACTTCCCGGGATCGCTGCGGCAGGTTCTCGAAGCTCTCGAAGAGCAGGTCGTGGTCCTCAAGCTGCTCGCCTCCGCGCAGGATCCCGGCACCGTCACGGTGCGCATCGGCGAGGAGAACGAGGCCGAGGAGATGCGCGACACATCCGTGCTGTCGATCGGATACGGCCCCGGCACCGTTCTGGGTGGCATGGGTGTCGTCGGCCCCACCCGGATGGACTATCCGGGCTCGATCGCGGCGGTCCGTGCGGTGGCGCGGTACGTGGGTGAGATCCTGGCAGGGCGCTGACAGGACATTATCGATCCGGCACGAGTAGCGAACGGTTGAGCGAGAAGGACCATGGGGAACGCCAGGGTGGCACGGGACTACTACGGGATCCTGGGCGTCGACAGCGACGCCGGGCCCGACGAGATCAAGCGGGCCTACCGCAGGCTTGCGCGCGAGCTGCATCCCGACGTCAACCCCGACGCGGCGGCACAGGAGCAGTTCCGCGAGGTGAGTGCGGCCTACGAGGTGCTGTCCGACCCGGAGAAGCGCCGCATCGTCGACCTGGGCGGCGACCCTCTGGGCAACGGCGCCGGAGCCCGCGGAGGCGGCGGCGACCCGTTCAGCGCCTTCGGCTTCGGCGACATCATGGACG
>DASYES010000911.1:0-6912 GCA_036498885.1 Pseudonocardia sp. | reverse complement strand
GGTGACGGCGAGCCCGCCGCCGGGCGCGGGCGCGAGCCGCAGCGCCCCACCCCGTGCGGTCGCGAGGCGCTCCGCGATCGCGAGCCCCAGCCCCGACCCCCGGCTCCCGTTCGCCTGCGCCGATCGCCAGAAGCGTTGTGTGGCGCGGCCGAGTTCCTCGGGTGCCAGCCCCGGCCCGTCGTCACGGACCTCGAGCCGGACCCGCCGTACTCCAGGCGTCCCGGCCGCGGTCCAGCCGACCTGGGCCGTGGCCGTTGCCCCTGCATGCTTCACGGCGTTGTCCAGCAGCACGTCGAGCAGTTGGGCCAGCTCCGACGCGGAGCACGCCACCTCGGCCGCCGGCCCGTCGGTGACGACGAGCCGCACTCCGGCGCGCTCGGCCACCGGTGCCCACAGCTCGACCTGCTCGGCCACGACCGTGCCCATGTCCGCCTGTTCGACGCCGGCGTCGCCCGCCGCGAGGTCCGTTGCCCGGCTCTCCGCCGAGGCGAGATCGAGCATCCCGTCGAGCAGCGACTCCAGCCGTTCCACCTCCGCGAGTGTCGAGCGATAGGTCCGGCGGCCGTCGTCCGCGACGTGCGCGTCCAGGGCGTCGACCCGCAGCCGGAGCGCGGCGAGCGGGTTGCGCAGCTGGTGCGAGGTGTCCGCGACGAGCCGGCGTTGCTGCTCGGCGCTGGTGGAGACGACGTCGGACATCCGGTTGAACGCCGTGGCCAGCTCGCGCAGCTCCGACGGGCCGCCGCGCGGCGACACGTGCGCTCCAGGGTGTCCCTCGGCCACCGCGCGCACCCCTCCCGCGAGCTCGGCGACCGGTCGGAGCACCCAGCGGGCCACCACCAGCGCCAGCGCGGCGAACGCCACCGCCGCAGCCAGTGCACCGAGCAGGATGGCCGTCCAGGCGGTGGCGATATCGGCCGCGGCACCGGCGGGCGAGGCCCGCAACACGACCGCACCGCCCACCTGCGTGCCGGTTCCGACCGGACGAGCGAACAGGACCGGCTCGTCGGACCCGGGCCCGAGTCGCACCGGCCGGGGCGCCGGCTGGTTGCGCAGGGCGGCGTCGACCGCCGCGAGCACGCCGGGATCGTCGACGTCCAGACCGGCCTCGACGATCGGACGGCCACCCCGGTCCACGACCACGACTCCTTCGCCGTAGAGCTGGCTGTGCGCCCTGACCTCCTCCGCGAGCACCGTGGCCGTCTCCTGGTCCGCCTGCTGGGCGTACGCGGCGAAGCGGTCCATGTCGGCGGTGCGGGCGAGCACGAACCGCTGCGTGCGCTCGGCCGCCGTGCTGTCGAGCAGCGGCAGCGCGAAGGCCGCGACCGTGGCGACCGAGAACGCCGAGAGGACCAGCAGCAGGCGACGGCGCACGGGCTGCCTTCAGCCGCCGAGCCGGAAGCCGAACCCGCGGATCGTCGTCAGCAGCCCGGGGCGCCCGAGCTTGGCCCGCAGGGCGGCGAGGTGCACGTCGAGGGAGCGGGAAACCGCCAGGTAGGCGTCGCCCCAAACCTCGTCGAGCAACTGCTGACGACTGACGGCGGCGCCCGGCCTGCGGGCGAGCGCGGCGAGGATCTCGAACTCCTTCACCGTCAGGTTGATCTCGCTCCCGCTGACGGTGGCGCGCCGGGCGCCCAGGTCGATGCGCAGATCCTCGATTTCGACGACGTCCACCGCGTCGCCGTCGTCGGCGCGCCCCGCACGGGCCCTGCGCGCCACCGCCTCCATGCGCGCCAGCAGCTCGCGCAGCCGCACCGGCTTCACCACGTAGTCGTCGGCGCCCAGCCGCAGCCCCCGCACCACGTCCCGCTCGGTGCCGCGGGCGGTGAGCACGAGCACCGGCGTGGACGTGATGCGCCGCAGCCTGCGCAGCACGTCGAGTCCGTCGGCGTCGGGCAGACCGAGATCGAGCAGGACGACGTCCGCGTCGTGCGCGTTGCCCCAGACCTCGGCTGCGCGGGCCGCCCGGACCGCGGTGTGCCCGTGGGCTGCCAGTGCCTCGAGCACCGCGTCGGCGACCCCGTCGTCGTCCTCGACCACCAGTACCCGCACGCGAACAGCCTGCCGGACGAATGCCGTGCGGCAAACTCCGATCGGCGGCACCCCCGCCCGGCGCAGTGCCGCTCGGACGAATCGCCGTCGCGGGCTCGCCAAGCAGCACGCACGACGGCACGATGCGCCGGGTGAAGATGCTCCGCGCGCGATCACGGGTGTTCGGCTCCGCGCTCGTCGCCGTCACGCTGCCGGTGCTCGTCGTGGCGGGTTGCACCACCAGCATCAGCGGCGAGCCCACTCCGCGCCCTGGCGCGGCGTCGGTCCAGGGCTCGCCGTCACCGCCACCCGCTTCGCCATCGGCAGCGCCGCGGCCGGCCTCGGGATTCTGTCGCGTGCGGGTGTCGTCCGGCGGCTCCTCGATCAACAGCTCGGGCACGAGCGCGCGCTCGACCACCGTGAACGGGCACACGACATTCTCCTGCGGATCGAGTCCGGACATCGCGATCGCGGCGGTCGAGGACGCCGGCGTCACGTTCACCGCAGACGGGGCCACGGTGACGATCGCCCCGGGCTCGAACGCCACTGTCGGCACCGCCGTGATCGAGGTCATGCGCGCCGGGGGCGGCACGGCGGAGTTCCAGGTGACACCCGGCTGACCGACGACTTCCCGGCGCGGTGCCCGCATCGTCCCGGCCTACTACTCTGGAGGGGTGAGTACGCACCACCCCACTCCCGGCCACCCCGATCCGGCGAGCCCGTGGGTCTTCAGCACCCGTGAACTCGGGCGGCGCCCTGGGAACATGCGCAGCTACCAGCGCAGCGTCCCGGCGCCGGCGGCCCCGGCCGCGCTCGGTCTGGAGACCATCGCCGTACCGGCGGGGGAATCCATCGAGCTGGACGTCCGGCTCGAGTCGGTCACCGAGGGGGTCTACGTGTCGGGCAGCGTGCGCGCGCCCCTCGCCGGCGAGTGCGCCCGCTGCCTCGACCCGCTCATCGACGAGATCGATGTCGAGCTCGCGGAGCTGTTCGCCTACCCCGACAGCGTCACCGACGAGACCACCGACGAGGACGAGCTGCCGAGGGTCGTCGACGAGATGATCGACGTCGAGCAGATCGTGCGCGACGCGGTCGTGCTCGCCCTGCCCCTGGCCCCGCTGTGCAGCCCGGACTGCCTCGGCCTCTGCCCCGAGTGCGGGGAGAAGCGGGCCGACCTCGCGCCCGACCACGGGCATGAGACACTGGATCCTCGGTGGGCCGCTCTGCGTGAGCGCCTGTCCGCAGACTGACCCTCGAGTACTGCTAGGAGATTCATCGTGGCTGTTCCGAAGCGCCGGATGTCGCGGTCGAACACGCGCTCGCGCCGGTCGCAGTGGAAGGCCACTGCACCCACGCTCGTCGCCTGCTCGAACCGCGCCTGCCGGGCCGTCAAGCCCCCGCACGTCGCCTGCCCCACCTGTGGCACCTATGACGGCCGCCAGGTCGTCACCCCGGCCTGATCGCCGGGAGCACGGAATCGGCGACGACGCAGTGGTAGCGCGAGGCCTACAGGGGCCCGTGGAGGACCGCGGGCCCCTTCTCGCGTCCCTCGGAGTCGAGATCGCCCACGATCTGCTCACCCTGGCGCTCACCCACCGGTCCTACGCGTACGAGAACGGCGGGCTGCCCACCAACGAGCGCCTGGAGTTCCTGGGCGACTCCGTGCTCAGCATCATCGTCACCGAGCGGCTCTACTGTGATCATCCGGACCTGCCGGAGGGGCAGCTCGCCAAGCTGCGCGCGAGCGTCGTCAACATGCATGCGCTCGCCGGCGTGGCAGCCACCCTGGGCGACGGCGGGCTCGGTGCGCACCTCTACCTCGGCCGCGGCGAGGAGCTGACGGGTGGCCGCACGAAGGCGAGCATCCTCGCCGACGCCACGGAGGCCCTGATCGGCGCGGTGTACCTCGAGCACGGGCTCGAGACGGCCCGTGGGCTCGTCGACCGTCTCTTCGACGGCTTGATGCGCAGCGCGCCGTTGCTCGGGGCGGGGCTGGACTGGAAGACGAGCCTCCAGGAGCTCACCGCGGCGGCCGAGCTCGGTGTTCCCGAGTACCGGATCGCCGAGGACGGCCCGGACCACCTCAAGATCTTCACCGCCACCGCGGTCGTGGCCAACCGGGAGCTCGGATCTGGCGAAGGGCGCACGAAGAAGGAGGCCGAGCAGAAGGCGGCCGAGCTCGCGTGGCGCACCCTCACGGCCGAAGCCGCGGCGGGCAGTGAGCCCGCCGCGTCCGGCCCCTCCTGACGCCCGGCCGTGCCGGAGCTCCCGGAGGTCGAGGTCGTCCGTCGCGGCCTCGCCGAGCACGTTCTCGACCGCAAGATCGCCACGGTCACGGTCGCCCATCCCCGCGCGGTGCGCCGGCATGTGGCAGGCGGCGACGACTTCGCCGCCCGCCTCACCGGGCGCGCCATCACCGGAGCCCGCCGCCGGGGCAAGTACCTGTGGCTCGATCTCGACGGCGGTGCCGAGGGGGACAATGCCGTGCTCGCTCACCTCGGCATGAGCGGGCAGATGCTCGTGACCGCCGAGGACCGGCCCGACGAGAAGCACCTGCGCATCCGGTTCCGCTTCGCCGACGGAGGCACGGAGCTGCGCTTCGTCGATCAGCGGACGTTCGGGGGCCTGTCGGTGCACCCGCTGGTGCCTGCGGCCGGGGGAGGCCTGCTGCCCGAGCCGATCGCGCACATCGCCCGCGACCCGATGGACCCGGCGTTCGATCTCGACGACGCCGTCGCTGCCATCCGGCGGCGGCGCACCGGTCTCAAGCGCGCGCTGCTGGACCAGACGGTGGTGTCGGGCATCGGCAACATCTACGCGGACGAGGCCCTCTGGCGGGCACGGCTGCACTGGGCCCGCCCCACCGAGGCACTCACCCGCAAGCAGGGACGCGAGGTGCTCGCCGCCGCCACCGAGGTGATGGCGGCGGCGCTCGCGGCCGGTGGCACGTCGTTCGACCCGCTCTACGTGAACGTGAACGGGGCGTCGGGGTACTTCGACCGCTCGCTCGACGTCTACGGCCAGGCGGACCGGGCGTGCCGCCGCTGCGGCACGCCCATCCGGCGCGACCCGTTCATGAACCGCAGTTCGTTCAGCTGCCCGCGCTGCCAGCCCCGACCGCGTCATCCGCACGCCTGATCCGCCGGACGGCTCCTCAACCCGCGTCGCGCAGCATCATGTCCTCCAGCGTCTCCCGGCGCAGCATCGGCACGGCCGCGCCACTCGCCACCGCGACGACCGGTGGGCGACCGATCTGGTTGTAGGTCGAGGAGAGCGACGAGTGGTACGCCCCGCTGCAGGGCACGGCGAGGAGATCACCGGAAGCGATGTCCTCGGGGAGCATCGCCTCCTCGGCGAGCACGTCCGACGACTCGCAGTGCCGCCCGACGACCGTGACCGCCCGGGACGGCACGCGTTCGGGCCGGCCGAACCGTCGCACGTGGTAGCGCGCGCCGTAGAGCGCGGGCCGCGGGTTGTCGCTCATCCCGCCGTCCACGGCCACGAACGTGCGGTGCACCCCGTGCTTGACGGCCGCGACCCGGTACACCGTGACGCCGGCGCGGGCGATGAGCGCCCGGCCCGGCTCGACGGTCAGGCGGGGCATCCGCAGGCCGTGCCACTGGCAGGCCTCGGCGATCGCGGCCGGCACGGTGCGTCCGAACGCGGCGAGGTCCATCGACGCCTCCCCTGGCGCGTAGGCCACCGCGTGGCCGCCGCCGATGTCCAGCTGCGGCAGCTCGATGCCGTGCTCGCGCGCGATCTCGGCGAGAAAGGCGACCATGCGCGCCGAGGCCTCCACATACCGGCTGATCGAGCGCACCTGGGAGCCGAGGTGGCAGTGCAGGCCGACCAGCTCCAGCTCAGGCCGGGCGAGCACGCCGCGCACGGCCTGTGCCGCGGCACCGGTCGCGATGGAGAGCCCGAACTTCTGGTCCTCGGTGCCGGTGGTGAGCCCGGCGTGGGTGCCGGCGTCGACCCCGGGGACGACACGCAGCAGCACCTGCTGGCGGGTCGGTACGACGGCTGCCAGCGGCTCGATCTCCTCGAGGGAGTCGATCACGATGCGGCCCACGCCCGTGGCCATCGCGGTCTTGAGGTCCTCGGCGGTCTTGACGTTGCCGTGCATCACCATCCGCGCTCCGGGAAAGCCGGCGGCTGCGGCCAGGGCGACCTCGCCCCCGGAGCACACGTCCATCGCCAGGCCTTCCTGGTCGACCAGCCGGGCCATGGCCCGGCAGAGGAATGCCTTCGCGGCGTAGGCGATCTCCACTCCCGGGAGCGATTCCCGGTAGGCCCGGCAGCGGGAGCGGACGTCGGTGGCGTCGATCGCCATGACCGGCGTGCCGAACTGCGCGGCCAACCGGGCGAGGTCCACCCCGCCCACGAGCAGCTGCCCGTCACACGTCGCTCGGGCAGTCTCCGGCCACAGGCCTGGGGCCAGTCGGGATGAGAGCGACGTGCGGAGTGACGGGATGATATCGGCGAGAGTCACCTGTTCTCCTAGATCCGGTGGTCTCCGGAGGCGACGGCGGCCGGCAGGCCGCCGAGGTCTCCGTTCTCCCGCGATCGGGCCGAACGGAACAGGGTGTCACCGCGGCGTTGACGGCCACCGGCCGTGTCCTGACGCCGCCATAGCGCCGAGCGGTTCGGGCCGCCCGGGGCCCTACGGGCGGTTCAGAGCCAGCCGGCCCGTTTGAAGATCGTGTAGAGGATCATCCCGCACAGCAGCATCAGCCCGAGCGCGAACGGATAGCCGTAGGTCCACGAGAGCTCGGGCATGTGGGTGAAGTTCATGCCGTAGATCGAGGCGACCAGCGTGGGGGCGAAGAGGATCGCCGCCCACGACGAGATGCGCTTGACCTGCTCGTTCTGGTCGTAGCCCGC
>DASYES010000910.1:0-3870 GCA_036498885.1 Pseudonocardia sp. | reverse complement strand
GTGCGGCGAGCTGCACCTTCTTCTGATCGGCGCTGAGCGTGAAGTTGATGCCGGACGACGTGCTGGACTCGGTAGACATCCGCGGATCTCCCATCTGGCCGCAACATCTTGCGGGGCCGGGTGGACCGGCTCCGCGGCACTGGGCGGTCGGCGCCCGCGCGGCTAGCCTGTGCCCTGAGTCACTCTGGCCTGCACGCGAGCAGCGCGAGAAGGGACCTGGCATGGACGGCGTCCATCCGAATCCGAGCGGTCCTCTTCGCGGCACGAAAGGGACCGCGGCCCCGTGCGGCGTGATGACGGAAGAGCAGCGCCGGGTCACGGCGGCGTGGGAGCGGTTCGTCTCCGGCGAGGAGACCGTGGACGGCGTTCGGGCCGGCATCCTGCTGTCCTGGTACCGCTGCCGCGACGTACACCATCTCGACCCGCTCCAGCCTGCGGCACCGGCTGCGGAGGCCGACACCGAGCACTCCGTGTGGCAGGACATGCTCTTCACCAGGCTCGGCGGGGCGGTCGGCGCGAGCCGGTCCGAGCTGCATCCCGCCCTGGTCACCGTGGCGGACGGCGTCGGACGCATTCTCGCGACCTGGGGACCCCATCACGACGAGACGGTTCCTGCTCCCGGTTTCTCCTGGTCCGAGGCCTGCAGCGGCACGAACGGGATGGCGACTGCGCTCGAACGCCCCGGCCTCGCATCGGTGCAGGGCGCAGAGCACTGGTGCCGCGACTTCCATCAGTGGAACTGCGCCGCAATTGCGATACGCGACCCGGTGAGCCACGCACCCGTCGCCGCGCTGGACGTTGCGCGATGTGGTGACGAGCTGCCCGGCTGCGCGGCCGAATGGCTGATGCGCACGGCGGCCACCTTCGAGTCGGAGCTGCGTGACCAGGCGGTGCGCGACGGCACGCGGCTCGCCGACGCCTTCGCGGAAGCCGAGTCCGGCGTCACCGGAGCGCTCCTCGCGGTGGATGTGGCAGGCAAGCTCGTCGCTGTGAACGAGTCCGCGACCGCGCTGCTCGGCGCCGTGTGCTCGAACCCGGCCGTGGATCCCAACTCCCGGGTCTCGCCGGGGATCCCTCGACTCGCCGAGCTCGTCGAGAAAGCGGTGCGGCGAGCTCGGAAGGACTCCGACTGGCGGGGTTTTGCCAACCTGTACGGGTCCGCCGGCAACGAGCCGTTCACCGTGGAACTCCGTCCCGTGCGTATCTCCTGCGCCCCCGTGGGCATGCTCGTGGTGGCGGCCGACAGCCCGGTCGGTGAACCGTTGACACGGGTCGAGTCGTCCCGGCCGAGGAGCTATCCACCTCGGATCCCGGCTATGCGGGGCACGCGGATAGTCCTGCTCGCCCCGCACGAGATCCGGTATGCCGAAGCGAACAGCCATGCCGTGTGGTTCATGACGGATCAGGGCCGCCTGCTCGCCGCGACACGCGGTATCGACAACGTCGAGCGACAGCTCGATTCCTCGACGTTTCTCAGGGTGCACCGCCGCTACATCGTCAACGTGAGCCGGATCAAGGAGGTCGAGCCGGGCTTCAAGGGATCGCTCACCCTCGCCATGAGTTGCGGCGAGCAGGAGGGCATCGCCGTCTCACGTCGCTACGCGGCCCGTCTCAAGTGCGTGCTCGGCCTCTGAGGCCGCCGGCAGCTCTACCGTCGTCCCATGAGCGTGACGTTCCACGAACTCCATCACGGTGAGCAGCCCCTCATCCTGCCCAACGCCTGGGATGTGCCATCCGCACTGGCCTTCCTGCATGCAGGCTTCGCGGCGATCGGCACCACCAGCTTCGGTGTGGCCTCGAGCCTCGGACGCCCGGACGGCAGGCGATCGACGAGGGAGGCGAACCTCGCCCTTGCCCGCGAGCTGTCCCGGCTGCCTTGCCACATCACGATGGACATCGAGGACGGCTACGCCGACGAGCCGGAGATCGTCGCCGAGTACGTCGCCGAACTGGGTGTGGCCGGGATCAACATCGAGGACAGCACCGCCGAGAAGCTGGTCGCGCCCCATGCCTTCGCCGCGAAGGTGGCGGCCGTCAAGGCGCGCTGCCCCGGGCTTTTCGTCAACGCCCGCGTCGACAACTACTGGCTGGGACAGGACGCGACCGTCACGTCGTCGCTCGAACGTGCCGCAGCCTACGTCCAGGCCGGTGCCGATGGAGTTTTCATCCCCGGCGCGGCCGAACCCGCGGTGCTCCGCGAGCTGGCTGCCGGCATCCCGGTTCCGTTGAACGTGCTCGTCGTACCGGGGCTCTCGCTCGACGAGCTGGCGGAGCTGGGAGTACGCCGGGTGAGCACCGGGTCCCTGCCCTATCGCGCGGCGATCCACGCGGCGGTCGCGGTGGCCGCAGGGGTGCGTGACGGCCGTGCCATCCCTGAAGCGGCGCCGTACCAGGACCTGCAGGCCCGGCTCGTCCGCTACGAGCGGAGTCCCGGCGATTTGCCCTGATCGGGCAGACATGTCGACGAGCCGCTCCCGGCTGTGAACGATGAGCCGATGGCCTCTCCCCGCTCGTCCGACGGTCGTGCGCTGCTGATCTCGACGTGGACGTCGGCCGCGTTCGCCGTGGTCGCACTGGTGTGGGGATTGGCAACAGGGTCGCAGCTGATCGTGTTCGACGGTCTGTACTCGTTCGCGAGTGTCGGGTTGTCGCTGGCAGCGGTGCTCGCGCTGCGCACCTCCCGCAAGGGCCCCGACGAGCGGTATCCGTGGGGACGGGAGGCGTGGGAGCCGCTGACGGTCGTGGTCAAGGCGGCCGCACTCGCGGGCCTGAGCATCTACGCACTCGTCAGCGCGGTCGGGGAGATCCTCGCAGGCGGGCGCGACATCGACGTCGGATGGGCCCTGCTCTACGGCATCGTGGCCACCGTCGCAGGCGCCGTCGTGTCGCTGATACTGCGGCGGCGCGCCCGGGCAGGCGGATCCGATCTCGTCCGCGCGGAGGCGGCGGAGTGGGTGGGCGACACGCTGCTCAGCGTGGCCGTTCTCGCCGGGTTCGTCGTCGCTCTCGTGCTCGAGCAGACCGGGCGCTCCGACCTGGCGCGTTACGTCGACCCCGCCATGGTCGCGCTGGTCTCTGCGGCCTTCCTCCCCGTGCCGGCCAAGCTCGTCGTCTCCGGTTTCCGGGAGCTGCTGATGATGTCGCCTGCCCCGCATCTGCAGGCGCGCATCGCGACCGCCGTCAGCGAGGTCGAGCGCACCTACCGATTCGCGGAGTCGTTCGTCAGAGCGTCGAAGGTCGGCGGGCGGCTGGACGTGGAGGTCGAGTTCGTGGTCGACGACGACTCGACCGCGCAGACGGTGCACCAGTTCGATGCCGTGCGCGCCGATCTGGAGGCACGCTTCGAGGCGCTCGACCACCTGACGTCGATGTCGGTCGGGTTCACGGCCGATCGCAGGTGGGCGCTGTAGTCACCGCTGTGGTCACCGATCGGCGTCACCGAGACGCATCGGCTCCGGATCGTCCGCGAGCGCGACGACGGGGCGGCGGGTGATGCGGTGGCCGAGCAGGACCGGACGGTTCGCGTGACCCAGTAGGAGGGCCATCAGCTCGTCGGCCCGGACCACCCCGTACCAGCCCCACCGGGCCGGCGCCTCCCCGAACTCCGTGACGCCGTCGGCGCGGACCGTCGGCCCGGCCACGACCAACGGTGTCGGCTCGCCCGCGTGCAGCAGTGAGTGGGTGGAGGGGGTGGCGTGGTCCCCGGTGACGGCCACGATCGCGCGCTCGGCGAGCGGCGCCAGCCCGGCGAGGCCACGGTCGACGGCCTCGAGGACGTCCCGCTTGGCGTGGGGGAGCTTGGTGTGTCCGGCCTCGTCGGTGGCCTTGGTGTGAACGTGCACGAACCGCGCGCCAGCAGTGATCAGCTCG
>DASYES010000909.1:0-2141 GCA_036498885.1 Pseudonocardia sp. | reverse complement strand
CGTTCGTGCTCACAGCTCTCGCGATGCTGCTCTGGCGGATGCGCACCGGGGCGGTGCACTACGTCCGTGACGTCACGGCGGGGATGTTCACGGCCGCCTACGTGCCGCTCTTCTGTTCCTTCGCCACGCTCATGGTGGTGGCCGATGACGGTCTCGGCCGCGTGCTCACGTTCCTGATCTGTGGCGTGGCGTCCGACATCGGTGGCTACGCCGCGGGGGTTTTTCTCGGCAGGCACCCGATGGCGCCCATGATCAGCCCGAAGAAGTCGTGGGAGGGCTTCGCCGGATCGCAGGTGGCCGGCATGCTCGCGGGTGCGCTGTCCGTCCACTTCCTGCTCGGTGGGGCGTGGTGGTGGGGGGCGCTCACCGGTGCGTTGTTGGTGGTCAGCGCCACGCTCGGTGACCTCGTCGAATCGATGATCAAGCGCGACCTCGGAATCAAGGACATGGGCACGTTGCTACCCGGCCACGGTGGACTGATGGACCGGCTGGACTCGCTGCTCCCCACGGCCGTCGTGGCCTGGTTGCTGCTCAGCATCGTCGTGCCCGTGCAGTGATGCGGTCGCTGCGCGCTGCCGTGGCTGCCGCCGCAGGCGCTGACCCGCTGATCCCGAGCCCCAACATCTGGAACTGGCCCGAGGTCTACGAGCAGGAGAACCGCGCGCAGGACGCCGACGGCGCCGTGTGGACGGTTCTGCGCGAGCTCGCGCCGTGGGCCGGGCTGGATGTGCTCGACGTGGGCTGTGGTGACGGATTCCACCTTCCGGTCTTCGCCGCCGAGGCGGCGTCGGTGACCGGCGTCGAGCCGCATCCTCCCCTGGTCGAGCGCGCACGTCGCCGTGTCGGCACACGTGCACGGGTGCTGCAGGCGGGAGCCACCGCGCTTCCGCTGCCGGACGCGAGTGTCGACGTCGTGCACGCGCGTACCGCCTACTTCTTCGGCCCCGGCTGCGAGCCAGGGCTTGCGGAGGCGCAGCGCGTGCTGCGTCCGGGTGGGACTATCGCCATCGTCGACCTGGACGCGACGGTGGCGCCTTACGGCCGCTGGATGCGCGCCGATATCCCGCGCTACGACCCGGTGCGCGTCGAGCGCTTCTTCGAGAAGCAGGGCTTCAGCTTGCGCCGGGTGCCCACCGTCTGGCGCTTTCCCGACCGCGCCTCGTGTGAGGCAGTGCTGAGGATCGAGTTCTCCCGAGCGGTGGCCGAGCGTGCCGTCGCCGAGACCGTCGGGCTCACAGTGCCTGTCGGATACCGCGTGCACGTGCGCCGCAAAATGGCCATATCGCAGTCGTGAGTGGCTCGGTCGCTGAGGGTGGTCGCCGGCAGCATGTGGCCCGCTCTGGATACCGTGGAGCCATGCGCGGATCCGCGGAGCCCTACGTGCCCTACGTCGAGCCGATCGCCGGCGGGGCGTGGTGGACGATCGGTGCGGCGGCGCTCGACGCCGGCGTGGGCACTGTCGTGCTGGCCGGGGGCCTGGGCGTCACCGCCGGCCTGATCTTCGCCCTGAAGAAGCGGTACGGAACCGGCGTCCCGCTGCCTCCACGGGGTCGCGGGCGGTTCCTCCGGCTGCTCGGCATCACCGTGGCGCTGGTGGCGGTGGCCGGCACGGTGCTGGGTTACTTCGGCCTCGGCGAGCTGACGGTCCCCGTTTCGTGCGCGATGGTGGGTGTGGCCCTGATCCTCCTGTCGTCGCAGCTGGACGAGCGGATCTTCCTGGCCGTGGGGGGTGCGTTGATGGTGCTCGGAGCGGTGGGCGCGCTTCTCGCTCTGGACTCGGCGGGCAACATGTACCCGCAGGGGCTGGTCGGGTTGGTCGCGGGCGGGATCCTCTGGCTGGCCGGCGCGTACCGCACTGGTCTGCTCGACGAGGCGCGGCAGCGCGTCGGGCACTGACCCTCCCTCCTTCGGGGGACCGGGTTCCCTCGCAGCTGGGAGGTCCCATCAGCGTGACCGGCGGATCGTCTGCTGCATGGTCATCGCGCGCGAACACAGACTCACTGCTCTCCCTTCCGCCCCGGCGCTGATCTGGTCGGCACTGGCGATCTGCCTCGGCCTCTGGTGGCTGTTGCAGCCGCAGCGCTACCCCTTCGTCGCGGGCGATCCGGCCACATTCGGAACCCTGCTGGGCGGGCTGCCCG
>DASYES010000908.1:0-3049 GCA_036498885.1 Pseudonocardia sp. | reverse complement strand
GAACTGTTGCTCGATGCCAACCCCGAGGTGGCGCTGCACCACGTGCACGATCCGCACCAGGATCGCCCGTCAGGCGCGCGGATGTCGTACTTCCGTCTCAAGCGGCGCCGCCTCGGTGCCGCGTTCACCGGGTTCCTCACGGAGACGCTGCCGCCAGGAGTCACGCTGCTCGTCGCCGACTGCCGGCTGAGGTGGCCGGTCACCCGGCTCGGTGATCAGCACGTCTTCCAGTTCGGAGCGTTCCGCGGCATGTCACCGGAGGGGTTCCGCAGCGGGAGCGGGTGGGACGTGCCGCCGGCCGACGAGGAAGCCCCGGAGGCCGAATGGGGGTTCGATCCGGAGCTCGGGGACGACCTGGCCGCCCTCGCGGCCGCGCGGGGGTGGCGGTTGCGCCGCGTTGCCTTCGACGAGCCCGGAGCGCTGAGCCCGCTGATCGCCGATCTCTACCGCTGGTGGTACCTCCGTCGGGGGCGACCGGCGCCGCGACTGCTGGTCGAGTCGTTCGTGCGGCTCGACCCGCACCTCGCACTGGCGACGGGTTCGGTGCCCTACTGGTCGGCGTTCCCCGGGGAGCCCTCGGCCGACGCGCTCGAGCGCTACCTCGACCACTCTGAACCCTTTGACGAGATCCTGACGCTGTTCTCGTCCGGAACGGACGACATTGCAGTGGCACCGGCGAAACGGTGGCGGGATCTGCTGGGCCGCGCCCGCCACGGTGCGTTGCTCGGCATCGATCCGGATAAGTTCCCCGGCGACCTCGGCAGCTTCGGGCGCTTCCAGCGCGAGCTGTGCGCGCTGCCCCGGGTCGGCCCACCGGCCCGCCTCACCCTGTCCGAGCTCGACGTCTTCCTGGCCGAGCGCCCCTCATCGGAGGGGCCGCCGGTCCTCTGGGAGTGATCCGCTCACGATCGGGCGACGTCGCTGTTGCCGGGGCCCGACGCGGGTACCCCGGTCCGTGCCGCAGCGCGCAGGCGTGCGGCTTGACCGAGCGAACGGAGGCACCGTGATGGCCCAGTGCGAGGTGTGCGGGAACGACTATGACATGGCGTTCGAGGTCCACGCCCAGGGCGCCGTGCACGTGTTCGACAGCTTCGAGTGCGCGATCCACCGGATGGCACCGGTGTGTGAGCACTGCGGTTGCAAGGTGGTCGGGCACGGTGTCCAGGCAGGCGGCAGGTTCTTCTGCTGCGTGCACTGCGCGCAGAGCGTCGGCGTGGGCGCGCAGCTGCGCGACCGCGTGGACGAGCCCCAGGCGGCCGGCAGCGCCCGGTGATCACGCGACCACCGGGCCGCATCGGGCGCGGCAGGCGGGGTAAGGCATCGGCATGGCGATGACGGCGAGCACCGTGGTGCAGAGGTACCTCATGGGTGACTACCCGACGAGCCGGGACGAGCTGGTGGACCGGGCACGGCGGCACGGGGCGGACCAGGCGATCATGAGCCTCGTGCGCAACCTGCAGAAGGAGCAGTTCACCTCCGCCGCGGACGTCGAGCGGGCGCTGGGGGAGGAGCACTGATCCTCGTCGTGGTGCCGGCGGTACGTCTCACCGTCTCGCCGGCAGCCCGCCCACCAGCGGAACGAACACGACCTCGGCGAGTTCTTCGGCCCGGCCGTCGCGGTACCGGACGAGAACCCCCTCCTGGCCGTGCCCGACCGGGCAGACCAGCGCTGCACCCGGCCCGAGCTGGTCGAGGAGCGCAGGCGGCGGCTCGCTGTCGGCCATGGCGGTGACCACGATGCCGTCGAACGGGGCGCGGTCGGGAGCGCCGAATGACCCGTCGCCCGTGCGGACCTCGACGTTGTGGCAGCCGGACGCCGCGAGCGAAGCCCACGCCCGTTCGGCGAGCTCCGCATGACGTTCGATCGTCACCACCGAGCGGTGGCACCGCGAGAGCACAGCGGCGCCGTAACCGGAGCCGGTGCCGATCTCGAGAACACGGGCGTCGGCGCGGGCCTCCAGGGCTGCCGTGCTCAAGGCGACGATCACCGGGGCCGAGATGGTCTGGCCGAGCCCGATGTCGAGTGGTTCGTCGTGGTAGGCCGCGGCCGCGAGATCGGCCGGAACGAAAAGTTCCCGCGGGAGCGCGCGCATCGCGCAGAGCACCCGGGGATCGTCGATCCCGCCGGCGCGCAACCGCTCGACCATCAGCGCTCGATCTCGTTCAGCGGTCACGGCACCTCCGGTTCGCGCGCTCCTTGCCGGTATGACCGCGGCGTACCCGCCGTGTTGCGCCGCAATGCGCGGGTCGTGCCGGCGCGGTGACTTCGGTGGACCAGGCGGTGCGAGCCGCTGGGCCGGGGCGCGGCGGTGGAATGGGCGGTGTGGGTCGTGGTCCGGGGTCCGGTGGGGGAAGAGGCGGTGTGGGTTCTGGTCCGGGGCCGGGCGGTGGGACGGGTGTCGGGCCTGGGCCGGGTGGCGGCGTCGGGACGGGTGGTGTGGGTTCGGGGCCCGGGCCGGGCCCTGGGCCGGGCGGTGGCGTCGGGAACGGTGGTGTCGGTCCCGGGCCGGGGATCGGTGGCGGCGTCGGGATGGGCGGTCCTGGTTCCGGACCCGGGCCGGGAGGTTCGGGCGCCGGGATCGGCGGTCCGGGTTCCGGTCCGGGGGGCGGCACCGGCACCGGCGGCGGCTGCGGGCTCGGCCCCGGCGCAGGCGGCTCGGACGACGTGGGCGTTTGCGACTGTGGGGGAGGTGGGGTGACTGTGGGCGCACGAGTGGTTGCGTTCATGCCCCCGGCTACCCACGTCGGTCGTGGCGGACTCATCCGGCTGGTCGCCGCGGTGCCCCCTGGCTCTGTCTCCCTCATGTGCAGCAGCTGAATGTCGGCCACGGCTGTTTCGATCGCGCTCGGGTGAGGGAAGGGACGCCACGTGGATCTTTCCGTGCGCTGCCGTGGGAGCCGGCGGAACGGCAGCCGATGCTGAGCATCGTCCTGGCCGTCGTCGCCTCGATCGGCAACGCGGTCGCCTCCGTGCTGCAACGCCGGGCCGCCGCCGCCCTGCCGGAGAACCGGTCCGGCGGCCCGATCACGATGCTCTGGCGGCTCGCCC
>DASYES010000907.1:0-5395 GCA_036498885.1 Pseudonocardia sp. | reverse complement strand
CGTGCGGGCCTACCGGATCGATGTGCCGTTCGTACGATGCCGAGGTCCCTCAGCTCTCGGCGAGCGCCTTGATGCCGGCGAGGGTGGCGGCGATGTTCGCCCGTATGCAGCGGAGCCGCCCCGCATAGATCGACTCGATCTGATCGGGATTCCGTCGGGCGACGATCGACGTGCCGGAGTTCCCGGGCCCGACCAGCATCGAGTGGGTGACCCGGGTACTGCCGCCGAGCATCGGTTGCAGGCGGAACGCCCAGCGGGCCGACGGGCTTTCGTGGTCGCCGACGCAGTAGCTGAACTCGTGCGGCGGCTCCCACCGCTCGACCTGGCAGGATGTGGTCCAGGACATCCTGCCTTCCATCAGCTGGTTGATCGCCGGGTGCCCGGCGTCCTCGCAGGCGTTCGAGCCGTGGAACCGCGCGCCCGGCCCGGGTTGCTGGTTCTCGTCCCAGGTGGCGCCCGCGGCCTCGGAGCTGAACCGTGACGGCAGCGTGATGTCGCTGACCAGCGGCCACAATCGCTCGGCCGGAGCCTGGACGTCGACATCGAGGCTCACCCCTCGTCCCTCGCCGGGGTGGGTTCGCTGCGGTTCGGGCACGGTGCTCGTGGTGAATCCCCATTGATCGGAGAATGCGATCTCACCGGCCGGACGGCGTGGCGCGGGCCGGAAGTCGCCGCCGGTCGTATAGGCCACCGGGAGCAACACGATCTGCGTGACGCCGTCCGGAATACCCAGCAGTTCGGCTACCTCCAGCGCGCGCCGCAGGTGCAGGGTCGTCCACGAAGTCCCGATGCCGCGAGCCCGGGCGGTGAGGCAGAAGTTCCGGGCCGACTGGATGACCGAATCGAACAGACCTGGCCTGCCGCTGCCGTCGTGCGTGCCGTAGATCGTGACGATGACGAGGGCCGGCACCCGCTCCAGGCTCTCGGCAAGGTGGACCGCCGAGCCGAACACCCTCCGGCTACGTTCGTCCGCCTGGTCGGCAGCATCTCTCAGTCCCGTGAGCAGGCTCGATCCGGCCTCTCGGTACAACTGGGCGATACGCGCCTTGGTGGCCCAGCCCGTTCAATGTGATCCGACGTCAGTTGTTCATTGATGGTCCATCGCCCATTCGTCGCGTACAGCGCGCGCGAAAAGGTCGCGAAAAGGTGTTGTCTTCGAGTGCCGTGCGCTGAGCGTTCAGCGCAGAGGCCGGGGTGGTGCGACGAGCCGGCCCGAGGTGACGAACGAGTGCCGCAGCGCGGTCGGCAGCGACCCGGCGATCCGGTCCCTGGCACTGGCGCGGTCCTCGGGACTCCCGAGCTGCGCGATCAGTAGATCCGAACGGGTACCGGCCGCCAGTGCGGCGGCTTCGTCGGGTCTGTCCAGGTGACTCAGGGCGAGCGCCTCGTACTTCGGTGAGGAGCTGCTGCGGGCCAGCACCAGCAACCGCTCCGCCTCCGTCCGGTCCCAGCGGGCGCGCATCTCCACCAGCCGCATGGCCGCTCTCGGCTTGAACGGCAGCGACCGCTCCAGCATCGGGGTCGCCGTCTCCACCGCTGCGGCGGCATCGTCGGGCCGGCCGAGGAGGAGATCGCAGTCGGCCACCGCGAGCAGGGCGTGCAGCTCCTGCTCCAGCTCCAGCGCGCCCCCGCCCCGGTGGGCGAGCTCGACACCCAGTGTCGCGTGCTCGCGGGCCCGGTCGACCTCGCCGAGCTCCTGCCAGATCCACGACGACGTCGTCTCGATCCCGGCCCGGTAGAAGCTGAGGTTCTCCGCGTCGATGAGCCGGCGGGCGCTGTCGAGTGCACGCAGCGCGCCGGCGAACTCGCCGGAGTCGCCGCGCGCGAGTGCGGTGAAGAACAACGTCTGCAGCAGCGGCCGGAACTCCCCGCTGCGCCGGCAGAGGACGGCTGCCCTGGCCAGCACCTTCTTGGCCTCGTCGAACCGGTCCTGGTGCTGGAGCAGCGCACCCCGGTAGGCGAGCGCGACCGCCGTGATGGCGTTCTCGGGAGAGGCGCTGAGGACGTCGTCGTACGCCGCGGCCGCCGCGGCGTAGTCGCCGTCCCAGTGCCGGACTCGTCCGAGCAGCAACGTGGCGCTCGGCGCGGCTCCCGGAGCGGCCGCAGCGGACTCGGCGAGGTGGGTGGCCTGCTCGGCGAAGTCGACGGCGACGGGCGCGTCGCGGGCGTAGAACGCCGTCCAGCCCAGCTGTTCGAGCGCTCGTGCCTCGAGCTCGAGGTCACCGAGCTCGCGGGCCAGCTCGAGCGCCGTCTGGTGGTCGTCGTGCGCGTCGGCGTGCCGACCGAGATCGCGGCGCACCTGACCGCGCCGCAGGTAGGTGGTGATCTGCTGGGCGACCTCCCCGCCGCGCCGGGCCGCTTCGACGGCCCGGTCGAGCAGGCGTTCGGCGTCGATGTGGGCGAAGGACATATGCGCGGCACGGGCCGCCTCCAGCCAGGCATCGGCTGCCCCGCGCGCGTCCCCTGCCGCAGTGAGCTGCTGGGCGGCGGCCTCGGGGCGGCCGGCGAGCAGGCGCGCCGCCCGGCGGTGGCGGCTGACCCGGATCGGCTCGGGAACCGACTCGTAGGCGACGAGGCGCACGATGTCGTTGGCGAAGCGGAAGTTCTCGCCCTGCGTCGTGAGCAGCCCTGCCCGTATCGCCAGGGCGGCCCGGGTGGCGCAGTCCTCCACGTCGAGCCCACCGAGGGCGGCCACGTCGTCGAGGGAGAAGCTGGTGCCGAGCAGCGCGCCGTGGGACAGCAGGTGGGCCACGGCGTCCCCGGCGTGGTCGATGCGGGCGGCGACGGCCTCCTGCAGCGTCGGCGGCACCGTGGGCGCGGCGCCGGGTGCTCGCGACCGCGCTGGTAGGCGCAGCACCTCGGTGAGGAACAGCGGCGAGCCCCCGGTCCACGACCAGATGACATCCGGGTCGTTGCCGGGCGCGGAGCGTTCGACGAGCTCCGCGACGTCCGAGCGGGACAGCGCGCCGAGCCGGAGACACGTGGCGACGTCGCGCAGCTGCGCGGTGACCACGGGCGTCTCCGTGGTGCGTTCGGTCAGCACGACCATGGTCCGACTGCCCTGCCAGTGTCCGGCCAGGACGTGCAACGCCTCCATGGTCGACTGCCCGGCATGCTGCATGTCCTCGACGATCAGCAGCACGGGCCGTCGCGCTCCCAGGCGGGCGACGAACTCAGCGACGGCGTCGAGGCTGCGGCGGTGCTCGACCTCAGGTCCCGCGCGCTCGTACGGGATCGGGGTGACGAGGTCGGCCAGCTCCGGCACGAGCTCGGTGAGCGTCCCCAACCTGCTGCCGGCGAGCTCCCGGATCTCCGCAGGCGGGATCCGGTGGATCACCGAGCGGAGGAGGTCGACCAGCGGCTGCAGGTACAGCGACCGCTCCGCCTCGAAGCAGGCGGCCTCGACGACGAGGGCTCCGGTGCGTCGGATGTCCGCGATGAGCGCCGCGGCCAGCGCGCTCTTGCCGATGCCCGCCTCGCCCGTCACGACGGCCAGCGCGGGGGTGCCCGCCGCGGCCGCGGACCACAGCCGGCGCAGGTGGGCCAGTTCCCCGGCCCGGCCGATGAGGGTGGTGGTCGCGGCTTCCGCCTCGGCGGACGGCGTGAGCGGGGTGTCGTCGGCCCGCAGGACGGCGAGGTGCAGGGCCTGGGTGGCGGGGGAGGGGTCGATGCCCAGGTGTTCGGCGAGGGACTCGCGCAGGGACCGGTACGCCTGCAGGGCGCTGCCCGGCCGCCCGGCGCGCTGGTGGGCCAGCATGACCGTGCGGCAGGCGTCCTCGTCGAACGGGTCGACGTGGAGTGCTGCACCGGCGACCTGAACCGCGGTGTTGAACGTCTCCAGCTCCAGCGCCGCCGCGCTCCACACCGTGCGTGCGCGGCGCAAGAGCGCGCTGACGGACATCCGCAGCTCCCGCACCCACCGGTCCTCGTGCTCCCCGGCCATCGCCACATCGGCATCGAGGAGCTTGGCCGCCATCTCAGCGCTGGTCGAGCTCAGCGCGAAGCGGCCATGGCCGAACTCGAACTCGGCCGTGGCGACGAGGTCTGCGGCCTCGTGCAGGTCGACAGCCGCGGCATCGGTGGGCATCCGGTAGCCGGCGGCCGAGCCCTCGATGAGTTCGCGTCCCAGCGCTGCACGGAGGCGGCTGATCAGAGCGGCGATGTTGCGCTCGGCCCGGGGCGGCGGATGGTCCTCCCAGAGGACGTCGACCAGCGCATCGATCGTGACGAACTCGCCACGACGCTGGGCGAGCACCGCCAGCACGCGCCGTGCCTTACCGGTGGGCGTGGTGACGGCCACCTCTCCCACAACGGTGAAGGAGCCGAGCAGGCAGAGCCGCAGGGGCGGACTCACCTCTGTGATTCTACTCGCACCCTTCTCGCGAGCCAGGTGAACTACCAGGCATATCTATTATGGGAGAAATATGTCTCCTATTATAGAGAGAGCCGTCAACTCCGGGAGGCTTCGGGCACATGCGGAAGACCGTCGTCGTCGCCCTTGGAGGCAACGCCATAACACGCAGCGGTGAGGCAGGAACCCATGCCGAGCAGGCTGCGAACGCCCGGCGCATGGCCGACTCGGTCTGCCGTGTTCGGGACGCGGGCTGGAACGTTGTCATTGTCCACGGCAACGGGCCGCAGATCGGCAACCTCTCCATCCAGCAGGACGCGGGTGCGAGCCACGTTCCCGGGTTGCCGCTGTTCTGTCTCGGCGCGATGACCGAGGGACAGCTCGGCAGCCTGCTGAGCCTCGCCCTGCGCCAAGCAGGCGCAGGACGGTTCCCCGGGATCGTCTCTGTCGTCACCCACACCGTCGTCGACGCCGGCGATCCGGCGTTCGCCCGGCCCACGAAGCCCATCGGCCCGTTCCTCGACGAGGAGACCGCGCGCCGTCAGGCGCACGAGATGGGCTGGACCGTCGGCGAGGACGCAGGTCGCGGCTACCGCCGGCTGGTCGCGTCGCCCGAGCCCCGCCGGATCGTCGAGCTCGACGACATCCGCTGCCTGGTCGACCACGGATCCGTCGTCGTCGCCGCCGGTGGTGGTGGGGTGCCCGTCGTCGAGGACGGGCACGTCCTGCGGGGGATCGACGCCGTGATCGACAAGGATCTCGCCGCCGAGCGGCTCGCCAGCGCACTCAACGCACATGCGCTGGTACTGGTCACCGGCGTACCGCGGGTGGTTCTCGACTTCGGTACGCCGGACGCGCGTGACGTGGCGGAGATGACGGTCGACGAGGCCGATGCCCACGCATCCGAAGGCCAGTTCCCGGAGGGGAGCATGGGTCCGAAGGTGCGGGCCGCCGTCCGCTTCGTCACGAGCACGGGTGGCACCGCGGTCATCACCGATCCCGAGCGGGTCTGCGCGTCGCTCGATCCCGGCGGCGGCCGCGGAG
>DASYES010000906.1:0-3203 GCA_036498885.1 Pseudonocardia sp. | reverse complement strand
CGCGGCGGGTGAACGGCTGGTGGGCGCGCCACGGGCGCAGGGGCGGCCGCGGCAGGCGCCGGCGCGCCGAGGACCTCCCGGTGGGCGGCACGCAGGTCGGCGCCCGGGTCGATGCCGAGCTCCTCGGCCAGCAGGCTCGCGACCTCGCGGTAGGCCGCGAGCGCCTCGCCCTGGCGGCCGGCACGGTGCAGCGCCCGCATGCGGTGGGCCCAGAAGCGCTCCCGCTCGGGGTGCCGGCGAACGAGGGTGGCCAGCTCGCCGAGCACCTCGGCGTGCCGGCCGAGTACCAGGTCGAGCTCGATCCGCCGGTCGAGCGCCTGCAGGTAGCGCTCGACCAGCCCGGCCACCTCGTCGCGCAGCAGGGGCGGGGAGGGGACATCGGACAGTGGCGGCACGTCACGCCACAGCGAGAGCGCGTCGGTCAGCAGCACGGACTCGGCAACGTCGTCACCGGCGCCGGCGGCCCGGGCCGCCTGCGCGCAGAGGTCGGAGAAACGGTGGAGGTCGAGCCGACCGGTCGGGATCGTGATCCGGTAGCCGTCCGGCTCGGTCCGCACAGCGGAGTCCTCGGCGCCGCCCCCGAGGAGGCGCCGGATCCGCATCACGTACTTCTGGACGGTGCCACGGGCGTCGCCGGGCGCGGCCCCGTCCCACAGCTTGTCGACCAGGTCGTCGATCGAGACGGGACGGTTCGCCTGCAGGAGCAGTGCAGCGAGGACCACCCGTAGCTTGCCAGCACCCAGCCGGAGGACGACTCCGTCGCGGACGACCTCGAGCGGTCCCAGCACCCGGAACTCGATGACCGAGTCCACACCCCGTCCCTTCGTGCCACAGGTGGTGCGGGGCGCCCCGGGCCGTCCGGGGCACGGGGCGCCCCGCCGAGGATCAGCCGAAGCGATCGATCAGGTCGATCACCAGCAGGACGACGAACAGCGCCGACGCCCCGGTGAGCAGGACGTTGGACACCCACCCGGAGCGGCCGTTGCCCACGACCCGCTTGGAGTTGAGCAGCAGCATCAGCGTGATGCCCAGGAAGGGCATGAACGCCGAGCCGAGCACGCCGTAGACCAGCGTGAGCCCGAACGGCTTGTCGAGGAAGAGCAGCGCCATCGGCGGGATGGTCAGCCAGAGCAGGTACCCGCGGAACGGGAGGCTGCGCTCGGCGACCGTGGCCTCGTACCCGGTGGCGGTGCCCGTGGGGTCCTTGGTGGCGTCCTGGGCCGTCTCGGCCTCCGCCGCCTCGAGGTCCGCCTCGGCCTTCGCGCCGTGCGGCAGGCGGATCGTGCGGGTCCAGTCGGTGAACAGCAGGCTCACGCCGTTCCAGACGCCCAGCAGCGAGGACGAGGTGACGGCGAGGAACCCGATGAGGAACATGATCCGGGCCCAGTCGCCGTAGGTCTCGCCGAGCGCGGTGCCGAGGGTCAGCAGGCCCGAGTCGCTCGACGTGAGGTCCTGGCCCCGAAGCATCTCCGCGCCGACGATCAGCATCGCGATCACGAAGATGCCGGTCATGACGTAGCCGACGGTGTTGTCCAGCCGCATCATCGACAGCCAGCGAGTGCCCTTCCAGCCCTTGGCGATCATCCAGTAGCCGTATGCGGCCATCGTGATCGTGCCGCCGACCCCGCCGATCAGGCCGAGCACGTTCACCACGGAGCCCTCGGGCAGCCGCGGCACCAGCCCGCTGAACACCTCACCGAGGTTCGGGGAGACGAGCAGCGCGACCGAGACGACCGTCACGAACTTGATCAGGACGAGCACGGTCATGAACTTCTCGAAGACCTGGTAGCGCTGCGCCCAGACGAGCGCGAGGCCGACGACACCGGCGATCATCGCCCAGTACCGCACGGGCAGCCCGCCGAACAGGGCGTTGAGCGGCAGGCCGACCGCGGACATCGCCGTGGCACCGTAGACGAAGCCCCAGATGACGATGTAGGCGCCGAAGAAGACCGTGGCCCAGTACCCGAGCCTGCGCCACCCGTCGAGCAGGGTGGTGCCGGTGGCGAGATGCCACCGGCCCACGCCCTCAGCCAGCGCGAGCTTGAGACCCGTGCCGAGCACCGCCGCCCACAGGAGCACCATCCCGTACTCGGCGCCGGCCACCATCGTGGCGACGAGGTCGCCCGCACCCACCCCGGTGGCTGCGGCGAGCAGCCCCGGCCCGACCTGCTTGACCTTTGCCTTGAATCCGACCGGTGGACTGAGCTCTCCTACCGGTGACGTCGTTGTCATCTGCTCCCCGCTCCTCGTTCTGCCAGAGGTGTCGCAGGGAAGGTAAGAGCGATCACACCGGGTGGCAGCACCTCGGAACAGATCTTTACCGGCGCTTAAGGAGATCGGTCGCTCAGCCGTGCAGGTCACGGTAGGCGGCCGCGGCGCCGGGGTGCAGCGGGACGTCCCCGGTGCCGATGAGCGAGCGCTGGTCCAGGTACTGGGTGCCCAGCGCCGCCGAGGGCACCAGATCGGGTGCGGCGCCCACGAGGGTGCGCGCGACCGCGCCGGCCAGATCGTCGGGCAGCGAGGCGCCCGCGACGAGGAGATTCGCGACGCCGACCGTGGGCACCCGCGTGCTCGTCCCGTACACCCCGGCAGGCACCGCGACCGGGCCGTAGACCTCCCCGTGACGCGCGCGCAGCTGCGGGAGGAGCCCGACCAGCGGGATCAGCCGGATCGGACGGCGGGCGGCCAGCTCGTCGAGTGCGGGTGTCGGCACGCCGCCGGACCACAGCAGCGCGTCCGTCGCCCCCGTGTCCAGCGCCGTGACGGCCTCGCGCAGCGGCCGTCGGGTGACCGGAGCGGTGATCCCGGCCGCGGCGAGCAGCCGGTCGCCGAACACGGCGGCCCCTGATCCGAGCGCGCCGAGCGAGACCCGCCGCCCCGCGAGGTCGGCGACGGCCGCGATCGAGTCCTCGGCACGCACCACGACCTGCATGTAGTTCTCGTAGACGCGCCCGATCGCCCGCAGCGCCACCGCCTGGGTGAACGGCGCCTCGCCCCGCAGGGCAGCCACGGCGATGTCGCTGAGGGCGAGGCCGAGGGCGGCCGTGCCGTCGTCGACGTGGCGGGCGTTGTCGACGCTGCCGCCCGTCTCCGTCACGCGCGAGGGGATCCCGGCGGCCTGCAGCTGCCGGACGAGCAGGTCGCCGAACTCCACATAGAAGCCTCCGGGCTCGCCGGCGGCCACCACGACGGGCGGCTCGCCG
>DASYES010000905.1:0-5827 GCA_036498885.1 Pseudonocardia sp. | reverse complement strand
ACGAGAACGTCCGCTCTGAGCACGGACTCGTTCTACCGCCGAACCCCGCCGGTCGCCCGTTCCCCGTCCGCGAGTCGTGTCGCGCCCGGCGAATAGCCTGCAGTGATGACCGATCTGGAGGTGGCCGGCGACCTTGGAGTGGGGCCGGCGGCAGGTCAGGACGCGCCAGGAAGGGCCGGACCCGATCACGGCGGGCGGGCAGCCCGGCGCTCGCCGGTGTCCGAGACGGGTGCGGCCCTTGCCCGTAGCCCTTTCCGTGTCGACCGGGACCGGATCGTGGCCTCGCCGTTCTTCGCGCGGCTGGCCGGGGTGACCCAGGTCGTGAGCCCTACCGGGTCGGGGTTGCTCGTGCACAACCGGCTCACCCACAGCCTGCAGGTGGCGCAGGTGGGGCGCGCGATCGCCGAGCGACTGACCGCCGACGCCACCACGGCCGCCCTGCTCGACCGCCTGGGCGGCCTCGACGCGGACGTCGTCGAGGCCGCTGCCCTGGCCCACGACCTGGGCCACCCTCCGTTCGGGCATCTCGGAGAGCAGGTGCTCGACCGGCTCGGACGTGAGCAGCTCGGGCTGCCCGACGGATTCGAGGGCAACGCGCAGAGCTTCCGGATCGTCACCACGATCGACCTGCACGGCCCCGGCGGCACGGGCCTGGACCTCACCGCCGCCGTCCGGGCCGCGGTGCTGAAGTACCCGTGGACGCGCCGAGGCCATCCCGATCCGCATCCGAGCGCGGCGCCGCTCCCACCGCGGGGTGGGGGTCCGCTGCCGGGCGCTCCGGACGCCGGCTCGGCGAAGTTCTCGGCCTACTCCACCGAGCTGGACGACCTGCGGTCCGGCCGCAGCGTGTTCCGGGCCATCGGGCCGTGGCAGCAGACCGTGGAAGCGGCCGTGATGGACCTCGCCGACGACATCGCCTATGCCATCCACGACCTCGAGGACTTCCACCGCGTCGGCGTGCTCCAGCAGGCCGGGGTGGCCGCGGAGCTGCGCGGCTGGCAGCAGGCAGGCTCGGCGGTCGGAGGCGACCGTCCCGGAGCTGCTCTCGAGCGGCTCCGGCGCAGGCTCCGCGCCAAGGACGGCTGGGCCTACGACGAGGAGGCGTTCGCCGCCGCCATCGAGCGCGTGCGCACGGAGCTCGCCGACGGGCTGCTGGCCTCGTCGTTCGACGGGTCGATGGCCGCGGAACGGGCCGTCGCCGAGTTCTCCGCGCGGTGGACCGCACGGCTCGTGGGAGGGGTGCGGGTGCTCACCGATCCGCCCGTCCGCTCCGCGCACGTCGCGCTGGCCACCCAGCAGTGGCACGAGGTGGCGGTGCTCAAGTTCGTGCACCGCCGGTTCGTGCTGCAACGCGCCGATCTCGCCTCCCACCAGCGCGGGCAGGCCACGGTGCTGGCCGGCCTCGTCGGGGCGCTGCACGACTGGCTCGCCGAGGACGACACCGAGACCCGCAAGCCGCCGCGCCTGCACGACCTCGTCGAGCTGGCCCGCGGTGAGTTCGCCGCGTTCGCGCCTGCTGCCGACGTGGAGCGGTTGGCGCGTGGCCGCGCGGTGGTGGACTACGTCGCCTCGCTCACCGACGGACAGGCCACGGCGCTGCTCGACGTGCTGACCGGCCGGTCGGCCCGGCTCTGGACCGACGCCGCCGTGCTCTAGCCGCGCCGGATCAGAGTGCGATCAGGCCGGGCCCCGCGAACCGGTGGCGAGGATCCCGCCGTCGATCCGCACGGTCTCGCCGGTGATCCAGGACGCCGCGTCGGACACCAGGAAGGCGACGAGCGAGGCCACGTCCGCCGGCTCACCGAGCCGCTTCATGGGGAAGGGCTCGCTGGCCTTCTCCTCGCCGTCGGCGTACAGCATGCTCGCGAACTTCGTCTTCACCACCGAGGGCGCCACGGCGTTGACGCGGATCCCCGGTCCGAGCTGCCAGGCGAGCTCCTCGGTGAGGCGGATCAGCGCCGCCTTGGACGCGCCGTAGATCGGGATCACGCCCGTGGAGCGCAGCCCGGCGGTGGACGCCAGGTTGACCACCGCGCCACCGTGCTCGCCCATCCACGCCTTGTAGGCCAGCTGCACGAACGCCAGGGCGGCGACGACGTTGGTGTCGAAGATCTTGCGGACGGCATCGAGGTCGGCGTCCATGAGGAAGCCGTAGATCGGGTTGATACCGGTGTTGTTGATGAGGATCCCGAGGCTGCCGAACGTCTCGACGGTGCGGGTGACGGCCTCCTCGCGGGCCTCCGCAGAGCCCGCGTTGCCCGCGACCGTCAGCACGCGCGACGCGTCGCCGCCTGCGAAGTCGGAGACCAGTCTCTCGCCCGCGGCGGCGAGCTCGTCGGGCTTGCGGGCCGTGATCGTCACCGACGCGCCGCGGGAGAGCAACTCGCCGGCGATGGCGAACCCGATACCGCGGCTCGCACCAGTGATGAGGGCTGCTCGGCCGGACAGGTCGGTGAGATCGGTCATGTGCGGCACCCTACTTCCCGAATCCGCTAGCACGGGTCGGTAGTCTGGATGCCGTGATCCGGACCGTGTAGCGGCGAGCAGCTTCCCGGGCACTCGTCTGTACTGCCGGACCTTCTGGAGTTCTTCTCGTGATCACCGCCACTGACCTGGAACTGCGGGCCGGGTCCCGGATCCTGCTGTCCGGGGCCACCCTGCGCGTTCAGCCGGGCGACCGCATCGGGCTCGTCGGGCGCAACGGCGCCGGCAAGACCACCTCGATGCGCGTGCTGGCCGGGGAGGGCGAGCCGTACGCCGGGAGCGTCGGTTCGAACAGCCCCGTCGGCTACCTGCCCCAGGACCCTCGCGAGGGCGACCTGACCGTCACGGCGAAGGATCGCGTGCTGTCCGCCCGCGGCCTCGACGAGATGCTGCGCGAGATGGAGAAGGCCCAGACGGCGATGGCCGAGCTGGTCGACGGCGCCCAGAACGAGAAGGCGGTACGCGAGTACGGCCGTATCGAGGAGCGCTTCTCGGCTCTCGGCGGGTACGCCGCCGAGAGCGAGGCCGCCCGGATCTGTGCCCACCTGGGCCTGCCCGACCGCGTGCTGCACCAGCAGGTGGCCACGCTGTCCGGTGGTCAGCGCCGGCGCGTCGAGCTGGCCCGCATCCTCTTCGCCGCCTCCGACGGTGGCGGCGGCGGAGCGCCGAGCGCCACCACACTGCTGCTCGACGAGCCCACCAACCACCTCGACGCCGACTCGATCACCTGGCTGCGTTCCTTCCTCTCCGCCCACGACGGCGGTCTCGTCGTGATCAGCCACGACACCGAGCTGCTCGCCGCTGTGGTCAACAAGGTGTGGTTCCTCGACGCCACGCGCAGCGAGGTCGACGTCTACAACATGGACTGGCGCCGCTACCAGGAGGCGCGCGCCACCGACGAGAAGCGCCGCCGCCGTGAGCGCGCCAACGCGGAGAAGAAGGCGGCCGTGCTGCACACGCAGGCGGCGAAGATGGGCGCGAAGGCCACGAAGGCCGTCGCTGCGAAGAACATGGCGCGTCGGGCCGACCAGATGCTCGCCGGCCTCGAGCCCGAGCGGCGCGCCGACCGCGTCGCAAAGATCCGCTTCCCCGACCCGTCGCCGTGCGGGCGCACCCCGCTCACCGCGGAGGGGCTGAGCAAGGCGTTCGGTTCGCTGGAGGTGTTCACGGGCGTCGACCTCGCCGTGGACCGCGGCACGAAGGTCGTGGTGCTGGGGCTCAACGGCGCAGGGAAGACCACGCTGCTGCGGCTCCTCGCCGGCACCGAGATGCCCGACGCCGGCCGGGTCGTGCCCGGCCACGGGTTGCGCACCGGCTACTACGCACAGGAGCACGACACTCTCGATCTCGACGCCACGGTCTGGGAGAACGTCCGGCACGCCTCGCCGGACACCCCGGAACAACAACTGCGTACGTTGCTCGGGTCGTTCATGTTCTCCGGCGACCAACTCACGCAGCCCGCGGGCACGCTCTCGGGTGGCGAGAAGACGCGCCTCGCGCTTGCCGGGCTCGTCTCGAGCGCCGCCAACGTCCTTCTGCTCGACGAGCCCACCAACAACCTCGATCCGGCGAGCCGCGAACAGGTTCTCGACGCGCTGCGCCGCTTCGCGGGCGCCGTCGTCCTGGTCACCCACGACCCCGGCGCGGTCGAGGCGTTGCACCCCGACAAGGTCATCGTGCTGCCCGACGGCACCGAGGATCTCTGGTCGGCCGACTATCTCGAACTCGTCCAGTTGGCCTGATCGGGCGATTTGCCACTCTTCGGGCGACCACCCGATCGGACAAATTTATTCGGCACGTCGTGTTCACCGGCTGTAATCCGTGGGTCGGAAAAGAACCTGAGTGGGCTCACCCGCAGCGACAATCAGGTGGCGGGGGAGTGGCCAGGAGGTCACAGCAGTGCGTCAATGATCACCCGTCCGCGTGGTCCGTTCGGCGCAACCGTTCACCGATCATCGAGTGGATCTCCTGGTTAGAGGTACTTCGGTAAGCGATCATTGCGCGCACCGGGGGGCCGGTAACGAGCCGCGCGCGGAAGTACTGCGGCGGACAGAGGAGGAAACGGCCGTGGCCGACCTGAAGAAGGGTGCACGTATCACCGGCACCCAGCGTGACAAACTCGCCACCGATCTCAAGAAGAAGTACGAGAAGGGCGCCAGCATCCGAGCGCTCGCTGAGCAGACCGGGCGGTCCTACGGATTCGTTCACCGGGTCCTGAGCGAGACGGGTGTGTCCTTGCGGGGCCGTGGCGGGGCGACGCGCACCAAGAAGAAGTAAGACCGCCGCGGGCTAGCCTGCCCGCATGACGACAGCGGCGGTGGACCCCGGCCTTCTCGAGCGCGGCGGAGTCGCGTTCGACGTGGACGGCCCCCGGGCAACGATCTGGCTTTCGCGCCCTGAGGCGCTGAACGCACAGACGCCGGCAACGTGGGAAGCGTTGCGCACGATCGGCGAAGCCCTTTCCGATGAGGTTCGGGCAGTAGTCGTGCGGGGTGAAGGGCGGGCATTCTCGGCCGGTCTCGACAGGCGCTTCTTCTGGGCACGCGAAGTCGATGGGATGCCCGGCATCGCCGGCATCGCGGAGCTGCCCGACGGAGACGCCGATGCCGTCATCGCCGGTTTCCAGGCAGGCTTCTCGTGGCTGCGTCACCCCGCACGAGTCACCGTTGCTGCGGTGCAGGGCCACGCGATCGGAGCTGGATTCCAGCTCGCACTGGCCTGTGACCTGCGGGTTGTTGCCGACGACGTGCAGTTCTGCATGGCGGAGGCCACCTTGGGGATCGTCCCGGACCTCGGCGGCACCCACCCACTGGTCCACGCCGTGGGTTACGCCCGCGCCGTGGAGATCTGCCTCACCGGGCGGCGGGTCGGAGCGGAGGAGGCGGTGGCATGCGGCCTCGCACTGCGTGCGGTTCCCGTTGCGGAACTGGACGCCGAGGTCGATGCCCTCGTCTCCGCCCTACTGGCCCCGCCGCCCGGTGCCGGCGCCGAGACCCACGCATTGCTCGCGCGTGTCGCGGACGGCCTGGACCCCGCCGCCGCCCTCGCGGCGGAACGCGCTGCGCAGCTTCGACGCCTGCGGAGCCTCGCCGCCGGTGCGGGATGATCGTGGGGATCGGGGAGTAAAAGGACGCCGTGGCGGCGTTGCAGCGCTCCGAGGGCGAATGCAACGGTGTAAGTGAAGGAGCCTCGGTGGACCGGACCTGGGGAATGATGCGGGGTGTCGTCCGCGGGGCAGACGCACCGAAGTCGGTGAGGAAGGGCACGGTCCCGCGGATCTGGGCCTTCGCCCGGCCCTACCGCGGCTGGCTGCTGGCGTTCCTGCTCCTGACGGTCGTCTCCG
>DASYES010000904.1:0-6501 GCA_036498885.1 Pseudonocardia sp. | reverse complement strand
CGCTGCTGTGTCCAATGGTGAGCTCGCAAGCTCAATCACGACGTGCCCCGGTTGCGGGCCCACCACTCGCGGAAGGTCTCCGCAGGCGGGCGCGGCGCGTCGCGGCTCGACGTCCAGGCCGACAGGGGCGGCGGGAGCGCCGAGATCCGCCCCGTCGAGCGGCCGAGCAGGCGCGCGGCGCGCGATGCCTTCTCGGCGGCTGCGAACCGCGTGGGCGACGCCATCACCCACGCCGCGGCGGCCATCGCGAGGGCCTCTGCGCTCGGGACCCGATGCGCGGATCGCTGCTCGTCGACGTGCCGGGCCCGCAGCCGTACCAGGAGCGACGGGATGTCGATCCGGACCGGGCAGGCGTCGAAGCAGGCTCCGCACAGGCTCGACGCATACGGCAGCGACGCGTTGTCCTCCACGCCGGTGAGTTGCGGCGACAGCACCGCACCGATGGGGCCCGGGTACACCGAGCCGTACGCGTGGCCGCCCGCCCGCTCGTAGACGGGACACACGTTGAGGCAGGCCGAGCACCGAATGCAGTGCAGTGCGGTGCGGCCCATCTCGTCGGCGAGGGCGGCAGTGCGCCCGTTGTCGAGCAGGACGAGATGGAAGGTCTGCGGGCCGTCGCCGGGGGTGACGCCGGTCCACGCCGAGTTGTACGGATTCATCCGCTCGCCGGTGGAGCTGCGCGGAAGCAGTTGCAGGAACACCTCGAGGTCCTGCCAGGTGGGCACGACCTTCTCGATGCCCATCACTGTGATCAGTGTGTCCGGCAGGGTCAGGCACATCCGCCCGTTGCCTTCGGACTCCGCCACGAGCAGCGTGCCGGAGTCGGCCACGCCGAAGTTCGCCCCGGAGATCGCGACCTTGGCGCGCAGGAACCGCTCCCGCAGGTGCGCGCGGGCCGCCATGGCGAGGCGTCGGGGTTCGGTGGTGAGCTGCGGGTCGACGCCGGGCATCTCGCGCAGGAAGATGTCGCGGATCTCGGCGCGGTTGCGGTGGATGGCCGGCACGAGGATGTGGCTCGGCATGTCGCCGCCGAGCTGGACGATCAGCTCCGCGAGGTCCGTCTCGTGCGCCGTGATCCCGGCGGCCTCCAGCGCCTCGTTGAGCCCGATCTCCTGGGTGGCCATGGACTTGACCTTGACCACCTCGGACTCGCCCGTGGCGGCCACGAGCCCGGTGACGATCGCGTTGGCCTCATTGGCGTCACGCGCCCAGTGCACGACACCACCGCGGGCCTGCACCGCCTGTTCCAGACGCTCCAGGTGTTCGTCGAGGCGCGCCATCGTGGCGGTCTTGAGGGCCTCACCCGCGAGCCGCAGCTGCTCCCAGTCGTCCAGCTCGGCCACGACCGACGCCCGCTTCGTGCGGATGGTGCGTGTGGCATACCCGAGGTTGCGTCGGAGCTGGGAGTCGGCAAGCGCGGCGCGGGCGGCGGCGGGGAAGGACTGCTCGCCCCGCAGGTGGCCCACCCCGCGCGGGGCGACGGCGGGCATGCCGAGATCGGTGGAGCTCATGCCACCGACTCCGTGCCGGCCAGGATCTCCGCCAGGTGGACCGTGCGGGTGCCGGTGCGCAACCGGGAGAGCCCGCCGCCGATGTGCATGAGGCAGGACGAGTCGCCCGCCGTGGCGACCTCCGCCCCGGTGCCGATGACGTTCTTCATCTTGTCGGCCAGCATCGCCGTGGACGTGTCGGGGTTCTTCATCGCGAAGGTGCCACCGAACCCGCAGCACTGGTCGGCCTCGGGTAGCTCGAGCAGCGTCATTCCGCGGACGTGGCGCAGCAGCCGCAGCGGCTTGTCCTCGACGCGCAGCATGCGCAGCGAGTGGCAGGTGGGGTGGTAGGTGACCCGGTGTGCGTAGTACGCACCGACGTCCTCCACCCCGAGCACGTCGATCAGGAGCTCGGACAGCTCGTAGGTGCGCGCGGCAACCGCCTCGGCCCGCTCGGCGAGCGTGTGGTCCCCGGCGTTGCGGGCGACCATGGCGTGCTGGTGGCGCACCGACCCGACGCAGGAGCCCGACGGCGCCACCACGACGTCGCAGGCCTCGAAGGTCTCGACGTGGTGGCGCACCAGCGGGAGCGCCTCGCGCTGGTATCCGGTGTTGACGTGCATCTGCCCGCAGCACGTCTGCGCCGCAGGGAAGACGACCTCGTGGCCCAGCCGCTCGAGCACTGTGACCGTGGCCCGCCCGACCTGGGGGTACAGAGCATCGGCCAGGCACGTCACGAACAGCGCGATCTTCATTGCTCCCTCTCCCGCCGCCTCAGGCGACCGTGGTCGACCTTACGGCGCTGCCCATCCGCGTGGACGCCCGCACCACGAGCTCGGGGGCGAACATGACCTGCTGGTGCTCGTGCGACTCCGGGCTGCGGGCCTCGGCGAGGAGCAGCTCGGCGGCGGTGCGCCCGAGCCGGTGGCGTGGCTGTGCCACCGACGTCAGTGGCACAGCGGCGGCCTCGGCGAACTCGATGTCGTCGTAGCCGACGATCGCGACGTCCTCGGGCACCCGCAGCCCCAGCCGGACCATCTGCTGAAGCAGTCCGAGCGCGAGCAGGTCGTTGGCGCAGAACGCGGCGGTGGGCCGGTGCGCGGCGGGCAGCCCGGCGATCCGTTCGCCGGCGCGGCGACCCTGGGCGACGTCGAGCCGCGCGGTCTCCAGCACCGTCAGCTCGCCGGCGCCTGCGCGCTCGATCGCCCGTTCGGCACCGGTGATGCGGTCACCGACCTGGCCGATCGACCGCGGTCCGCCGACGAAGGCGATCCGCCGGTGGCCGCTGTCGAGCAGGTGGGTCACCGCGAGGTCGCCACCGAGCTGGTCGTCGACCGTGACCGAGCAGTGCTCGGGGCCGGCGGCCCGGTCGACGATCACCACGGGCGTGCCGCGCCGGGCAAGCGCGGTGATGCGGGGGTCGGCGGCGTCGACCGGGGTGATCAGCACGCCCTCGACGCGCTGCTGTTCGAGGAGGTCCAGGTAAGCGGCCTGACGCTCCTGGTCCTCGCCGCTGTTGCAGAGGAACAGTGCGAGCCCGGCGGCGTCGGCGGCGTCCTGGACCCCGCGTGCCACGTCGGTGAAGAACGGGTTGGCGGCGTCGAGCACCACGTAGGCGAGCGTGCGGCTGCCCCCGCCCCGGAGCTGTCGCGCCGACTCGTTCCGCACGAAACCCAGCTCGGCGATGGCCGCGAGGACACGTTTGCGCGTGCGTTCGCTCACCAGCTCCGGCCGGTTCAGGACGTTGGAGACGGTGCCCAGTGAGACGCGCGCGTGTGCCGCGACGTCCTTCATGCTGGGCGTGCCCGATCCCGTCACCACCTCGTCGTCTCCGTTCCTCGAACTCGATTCCGGCAGCATGCCGCGTGGCACTGAAACGTACAAGAGTGTCATGCAGGCAGTAGTCATCCGCCCGGCGAACCCACCTAACGTGGAGTCGGGGCACCTCGCCGCCGAGAGCTTGTGCTGCTGGTTCGACCTTGACACGCTCTATCTGTGGCCCGTACGGTCGCGTGGCTCACTATTTGAAACGTTTCATCAAAGACGCTGGAGGAGGACCGGATGGCGAGCCCAGAGCCGAGCAAGCCGCTGCTCGCGGTCCGCTCGGTGGCGAAGTCCTTCGGCGCCGTCTCCGCCGTCCGGGACGTCTCCTTTCCGCTGTACGGCGGCGAGGTGCACGCCCTCGTGGGGGAGAACGGCGCCGGCAAGTCGACGATCGTCAAGATGCTCGCCGGGCTGCATCGTCCCGACACGGGAACGATCGAGCTCGACGGGCAGCCACTGGAGCTGCACTCGCCGGCCGCCGCCCTGGCCGCCGGCATCGCCGTGATCTACCAGGAGCCCACGCTCTTCCCGGACCTCTCGGTGGCCGAGAACATCTTCATGGGCCGCCAGCCCCTGCGCTCCGGACGCCGGATCGACCGCCGGGCCATGAACGCCCGCGCGGAGGCGTACTTCGGCCAGCTCGGAGTGGCGATCGACCCCGACCGGCCCGCCCGCGGCCTGTCGATCGCCGACCAGCAGATCGTCGAGATCGCCAAGGCGCTGTCGCTCGACGCCCGGGTGATCGTGATGGACGAGCCCACTGCCGCGCTCACGGGTGTGGAGGTGCAGCGCCTGTTCGCCGTTGCCGAGTCGCTGCGGGCCGACGGCGCCGCGCTGCTCTTCATCTCCCACCGCTTCGAGGAGATCACGGCCCTGTGCCAGCGGGTCACGATCATGCGCGACGGCGCCCACGTCTCCACCGACCCGCTGGACGAGCTCACCGTCGACGAGATGGTGCGGCGGATGGTGGGCCGCCCGCTCGAGACGCTGTTCCCCAAGCGCGACGTCGAGCCGGGTGACGTCGTGCTCGAGGTCGAGGGCCTCAGCCGTGCCGGGGTCTTCTCGGGCGTGTCCTTCGCGGTGCGCGCGGGGGAGATCGTCGCGTTCGCCGGCCTCGTCGGCGCCGGGCGCTCGGAAGTGGTGCAGGCGGTCTTCGGGGTCGACCCCCGCGACGCAGGCCAGGTGCGGGTCGACGGGAAGCTGCTGCGTGGTGGTTCACCCGCCGCGGCCATGCGCGCCGGTGTCGCGCTCGTGCCCGAGGACCGCAGGCAGCAAGGCCTCGTGCTGGAGGCCTCGATCGAGCGCAACATCACCGCGACCCGGCTGGGCAGCCTGACGAAGCTGGGCCTGCTGGTCGGTGGCGGGGAGCGCCGCTTCGCCCGCGACTGGGCGGCGCGCCTGCAGACGAAGTACGCCCATCTGACCGACCCCGTCGGCCGGCTCTCGGGCGGTAACCAGCAGAAGGTCGTGCTGGCCAAGTGGCTCTCGACGCGGCCGCGGGTGTTGATCGTCGACGAGCCCACCCGCGGGATCGACGTCGGCACGAAGGCCGAGGTGCACCGGTTGCTGTCGGATCTCGCGGCCGAGGGCGTCGCGATCGTGATGGTGTCCTCGGAGCTGCCGGAGGTGCTGGGCATGGCCGACCGGGTGCTCGTGATGAGGGAGGGACGGCTGGTGGCCGAGCTGCCGCGGGCCGACGCGTCCGAGCAGGCCGTCATGTTCGCGGCCACCGGGCAGGGTGCGGCGGCATGACCACGGTCTCTCCTCCGTCCGCCGGTCCCGCGCCGACCGTGGAGCGCGACCGCGCGGCCGGTTCGCGGGTCGGGTTCATCCTGCGGGCGCGCGAGCTCGGCATCGTCCTCGCGCTGGCCGCCCTGATCGTCGTCACCGCGGTCGTGAACCCCCGGTTCCTCTCCGGGCAGAGCATCCGGGATCTCGTGCTGGCCGCGGCGATCACCATCGTGCTGGCCGTCGGGCAGTCGGTCGTGGTGATCACCCGCAACATCGACCTGTCCGTCGGCTCGGTGCTGGGGCTCTCCGCGTTCGCGGTCGGTTCGCTGCTGCAGGCGGCCCCCGGCGTGCCGGTGGTGATCGCGCTGCTGGCCGGGCTGGTCTTCGGGGCCGTCTGCGGCCTGCTCAACGGCGTGCTCGTGCGGTTCGGCAACGTGCCCGCGCTGGTCGTCACGCTCGGCACGCTGTACGTCTTCCGCGGAATCGGGTTCTTCTGGGCGGGCGGCCAGCAGATCAACGCCGACGAGCTGCCGCCGGGGTTCCTGTCCTTCGGCACAGCCACGGTCCTGGGTGTGCCGTGGCTCATTCTCATCGCGCTGGTGGTCGTCGTCGTGGCGGGGATCTTCCTACGCACGTACCGATCCGGGCGGGAGCTCTACGCCATGGGCTCCAACCCCGAGGCCGCGCGCCTGGCCGGGATCCCGGTCGGGCGCCGCACGCTGGCGGCGTTCGTGGTCAGCGGCGCACTCGCCGGGCTCGCCGGGGTGCTCTTCGCCGCCCGGTTCGGCACGATCGACGCCGCGGCGGGCACGGGCTACGAGCTCAACGTCGTCGCCGCCGTCGTGGTGGGAGGCGTCGCCGTCTTCGGCGGTAGCGGCACCGTCTGGGGCGCGGCGATCGGTGCCCTCCTGCTCACCACCATCGGCAGCGCGTTGCCGGTGCTCGGCATCGACCAGTTCTGGCAGCAGGCGATCGTCGGTGCGCTGATCCTGCTGGCCATCGGCACCGATCGGCTGGTCGCCGCCCGCATCTCCGCCTCGCTGCGCCGGAGGGAATCACATGCCGTCTCCTGACCAGCCAGCCCGGCGCCTGCTCGGCAGGCTGACCTCCTGGGACGCCGCGATCATCGGCGTGCTGATCGCTTTCCTGATCATCGCGTCGTTCACCGTCGACAACTTCGCGTCGACCCGCAACCTTTCGTTCCTGGTGCTCGACCTCGCCCCGATCGCCATCATCGCGCTGCCGATGACCTTGATCATCGTCACCGGGGAGATCGACCTCTCGGTCGCGAGCACGCTCGGGCTCTCCAGCGCTGTGATGGGCGCGTTGTGGGAGGCCGACCTCCCGCTCGAGACGATCATCCCTGTCTGCGTGCTGCTCGGCGCTGTGTTGGGCGCGCTGAACGGCACCTTCGTCACCGTTTTCGGGCTGCCCTCGCTCGCCGTCACGATCGGCA
>DASYES010000903.1:0-8003 GCA_036498885.1 Pseudonocardia sp. | reverse complement strand
CAGGATGTTGCGCTCGCCGTAGAACAGCGAGAAGACCAGCCTGTTCACGAAGCTGCCGAGCGAAACCCCGCCCTTGCCGTGGTACGTGTAGCTCTGCGTGTCGGAGTCGTACTCGCGCGGCGCCCCGCCCGGGTCGGCACCGACGATGGAGTAGCCGTCGATCAGTTCGCCGTAGTAGATGCGCGGTTCGGTGACACGCAGGCTCTGCGGAATGTTCGGCGACTCGTTGTTGGTGATGTCAATGCTGGTGAAGTTGGGCAGGCCGCCCTGGCCGCCCGCCTCGTCCAGCACGGCGTTCACCTGGTTGGCCGGGGCCACCACCATGCCGTTGCCGTGGGTGTAGACGAGCCTGCGGTTGATCCAGTCGGTCTGGTTGCCCGTGAGGCCGGAGCTGTTCAGCTCACGCGCGGCGACGACGTAGTCCTGGGTCTTCCCGTCGATGTTGTAGCGGTCGATGTCGAGCTTCTGCGGGAAGCCGTAGAAGGTACGTCGCTGCTGGAGCTGGGTGAACGTGTCGCCCACCTTGGCCGGGTCGAGCAGGCGGATGTTCGACACCGTTGCGGAGTCGTTGCGAACCTGCGCAGGGGTGGCGTCCGAGGTGCCGCTGTAGGGAACCTCGGTGACTTTGTCCTCCGTGAGGCCGAAGGCCTGCCGGGTGGCCGCGATGTTGCGCTCGATCGGGGCGGCCTCGCGCTCGTTGGCGTTGGGCGAGACGACGAACTGCTGCAGCACCTGCGGCCACGCCGCGCCGATCAGCACGCTGGACAGGATCAGCAGCACGACCGCGATCGCGGGCAGCTGCAGGTTGCGGCGGAAGACCGCGGCGAAGAACGCGGCAGCACAGATGAGCGAGATGAACAGGAGGATCAGCTTCGCCGGCATGACCGCGTTGAGATCGGTGTAGGTGGCGCCGGTGAAGATGTCGCTGCGGTTGCTGAAGAGCAGCTCGTAGCGGTCGAGGTAGTAAGCGACCGCCTTCAGCAGCACGAACACGCCGGCGAGAATCGCCAGCTGGGCACGAGCAGCCGCCGAGACCTGCCCTGACCTGCCGCTGAGCCGGATGCCGCCGAAGATGTAGTGCGTGATCAGCGAGACCACGAAGCAGATCGCCACGGCGACGAACAGCCAGTCCAGCACGTACCGGTAGAACGGCAACTGGAACGCGTAGAAGCCGACGTCGATGCCGAACTCGGGGTCGGTGACACCGAACGGCGTGGAGTTGATGAACTGCTGGACGGTCTGCCAGTCGCCCTGCGCCGCGAGCCCGGCGATGACGCCGATGATCAGCGGAATGCCGATCGCGAACAACCGCAGCCGCTGGATGATCACCGTGCGGTACCGGGCGATCGGGTCCTCCGGCCCGCTGACGGGAACGAAGACGGGGCGTGAGCGGTAGGCGATCCACAGTGAGAGCGCCACCAGGCCACCGATCAGCAGCCCGCCGACGAGGAACTGCACGATCTGCGTGAACAGGACGGTGGCGAAGACGCCGCGGTAGCCGACCTCCCCGAACCACAGCCAGTCGACGTAGAAGTTGATCAGGCGCGAGCCACCGAGGAGCAGCAGTACCACGATTCCCGCCAGGATGAGCAGGATCCGGGTACGGCGGCTCAACGTAGGGGCTCCCACCGGGGGCCTCATGGCCACAGGGCACGCTCCAGTCTTCGTGGGTCGGGCGCCGGGCGGATGCGACGGGTCCGCTGCCGCGACGACCTGCTCGATCGCCTCCTGCAGCCGGCTCGACTATGCGCCCTGCTCACCCAACTCTACGGACGGGGTGTGGAGTTCCCGTTGGGGCCTAGATTGTTCTGTTCGTCCGATTCAGGCTGCGGCTGTGCAGGAGGGCGTCGCGCGCCCTGTCGCGAGCGCATCGAGGCCGTTCAGCGCGTCCTGCAGGGTCGCGACGCGGACGAGCTCCAACCCGGCCGGCGCGTTCGCCGCGGCCTCACCGCAGTTGTCGGCGGGCACGAGGAACACGGTGGCCCCCGCGTTCCGCGCGGCCCGCATCTTGAACGGGATGCCACCGATCGGGCCGACCTGCCCATCGGGCGTGATCGTCCCGGTGCCCGCGATGAACCGGCCGTCGGTGAGCCCACCCGGCGTCAGCTTGTCGATCACCGCGAGCGCGAACATGAGCCCGGCCGACGGGCCACCGATGTCGCCGAGGCTGATCCTGATGTCGCCGGTCCGCGGCTCGATCCCGGGTCGGACGCCGAGCAGGCCCTGCGGCCGATCCGGACTCGAACCGAGCACGACCTCCGCATCGTGCTGCTGGCCTGCCCGCTTGTAGGTGATCATGACGGACTGCCCGGGCGTGGTCGTCGACAGCGCGCCGGACACAGCGGCCGGCGTGTCGACGGCGTGCCCCGACACCGCAACGATCTCGTCGCCGGGCTCGAGCCTGCCCTGCGCAGGCGAATTCGGCACGAGGTCGCTCACCACCACCCGCGTGGGCAGGCGCAGCTCGGTGAGCGCGGCGACCTCGGCGTTGGCCTCCGAGGCCGCGAACTGCTCCGTGTTCTCCTGCTGCACCTGCTCGTCGCTCTTCTCCGGCGGGAACACCTCGCTGCGGGGAACGACCTGGCGGTCGCCGTCCGCCCAGAGACCCAGTGTCGAGAACAGCGTGAGCCGGTCGGTCACCGAGACCGTGGTCATGTTCAGGTGCCCGGTCGTCGGGTAGGCCGGCAGCCCGTCGATGGCGACGACCGGCTGCCCGCCGACGTCGCCGAGCGTGTCGTACGTCGGACCAGGACCGAGCGCCACCATCGGCACGGGCACCGTCGCGGCGAGCACCGCGAGCGCCAGCGCGAGCATGCCTGCGGCGACGAGGTTCCACGTCCGGCGGTTCACAATATGAGAGCCTATGGGGGGCCCGTTCGACGCCCTCCGACGGTCCGTGCCGCGCCGTCTGGCGGCGTATCGGTGCCTGTCAATTTGTGCTGAATGCGAACAGCTCAGCTTGGGCGATCCGCGTACCGTGGTGCCATGAGCGATACCCCGTTCGGATTCGGGCCGTCCGACCGCGACCGTGACGACAAGGAGAACGAGCGCGGCCGGGAGCCGGAGCGCCCGAACAGCGGGCCGCAGGATCCGTTCGGCTTCGGCAACCTCCCGGGGATGCCGCCCGGTGGCTTCCCGGGACTGCCCGGAATGCCGGGCATGCCCGGAGGTGCAGGCGGGTTCGACGTCAGCCAGCTGGGGCAGATGCTCACGCAGCTCGGGCAGATGCTCAGCCAGGCGCAGAACACCGGCGGGGGCCCCGTCAACTACGACCTCGCCGCGCAGCTCGCCCAGCAGCGACTCGCCGCCAGCACGTCCTCACTCACCGAGGCGCAGCGCGCCGCCGTCTCCGATGCGGTGAAGCTCGCCGAGCTGTGGCTCGACCCGGCCACCGAGTTCCCCACCGGCGCCGTCGAGACCAAGGCCTGGTCGGCCAGTGAGTGGGTCACCGCGAGCATGCCCACCTGGAAGCGGCTGTGCGACCCGGTCGCGCAGCGCGTGTCCGGGTCGTGGGTGGAGGCGATCCCGGAGGAGGCGCGTTCCGCCGCCGGCCCGATGCTGGCGATGCTCGGTCAGATGGGCGGGCTCGCCTTCGGCAGCCAGCTCGGCGGTGGGCTGGCGCAGCTCGCCGCGGAGGTGGTCTCCTCCACCGACATCGGCGTGCCCGTCGGTCCCGACCGGGTCGCGGCCCTGCTGCCCGAGAACATCGAGAAGTTCACCAAGGACCTCGACCGCCCGGCCAGCGAGGTCATGATCTTCCTGGCTGCCCGTGAGGCGGCGCACCACCGGCTGTTCGCCCACGTGCCGTGGCTCAAGGAGCGGCTGCTGGGCACCGTCGAGGAATACGCGCGTGGCATCCGGGTCGACACCTCGCGCATCGAGGAGCTCGCCCGAGGCATCGACCCGTCGAACCCGGCCGCCATCGAAGAGGCCATGCAGTCGGGGATGTTCGAGCCCGAGACCACCCCGGAGCAGGAGGCGGCCCTGGCTCGCCTCGAGACACTCCTCGCGCTGATCGAGGGCTGGGTCGACGCCGTGGTCGCCGACGCCGTAGGTGCCCGGCTCCCCGGGGCCGACGCCCTGCGCGAGACCCTGCGCAGGCGCCGCGCCTCCGGCGGACCGGCCGAGCAGACCTTCGCCACAGTGGTCGGACTCGAGCTGCGGCCCCGCAGGTTGCGGGCCGCCGCGGAGCTCTGGCGGCTCCTCGGCGAGCAGCGCGGGATCGCCGGCCGTGACGCACTGTGGGCCCACCCGGACCTCATCCCGTCCGCCGAGGACCTCGACGACCCTGCCGGTTTCGTCGGCCGGGACGAGCTCGGCGATCCGATCGCGGAGCTGGAGAAGCTAGCGGGCCGGGCAGGCGCCGACGATCCCCAGCAGAAGCGCTCCGACACGTCCGAGCGCACCGACAGCACCGACGACACCGGCACCCCGGATTCCGACGGGCCGGAGCCTGAGGGCCCGAAGCCCACCGCCTGATCCTCGGGGCTTCCCGCAGCCCGTCGCCACCGCACCATCGAGGTGGCGAGGGGTCAGCCGGTGGCCGCCTCCGGTTCCTCCGCCTCCGGCTCCTCTCCGTCGATTCCGAGCATGCCCAGGCCGGCGGCGGCGGAAAGTCCCTCGAGGTAGCCCATGGCGCGTTCCGCACGCGGGTAGCGGTGCACCCACGCCCAGAAAGGGGCGTCGTGGCCCGGCTCGAGCAGGTGGGCGAGCTCGTGGATCAGCACGTAGTCGACCACCCAGCTGGGGACGTCCCGTAGCCGCTCGCTGATCCGGATCGTGGCGTCCGCGGGGGTGCACGACGCCCAGCGTGTGCGCATCGGGGGCACCCAGCGCACCGTGTGGGGCTCGGCTCGTCCGTCGAGGTAGCGACGAGACAGTTCCATGCTCCGCCTGCGCAGCGCGGCGTCGCCCTTGCGGGCGGGTGAGCGGCGACGGGCCTCGCTGCGCTCGAGCCGGCGCACCATCTCGTCGACCCAGCGTCGTTCCTCCGAGTCGCTCATCCAGCCAGGGATGAAAACGATCACTGTGTCGCCTTCGCGGCGTGCACTGACCATGCGCCGTCGGCGGTCACTGCGCCGGACCTCGATGACCGCGGGCTGCGCCATCACTCCAGCCTATGCCCCGCCGAGCTGCCGGCGCGTCACCCGATGTTGTCCACAAGGCTGCTCGACCCTGTGGACAGCTCACTGCGGCGGATCTCTCCGAAGCTCACCATCGGAGAATGCCGACCGCAGCCCGCCCGTCCCCGTCCGTGATTCTCCGCCTCTCACCTCACCGGTCGGTGCTCGTGCTGGGCCCCCGCGCCCGGCTGCTCGGCCTCGATCCGGCCACGGCCGTCGCCGTCGACGATCTGCCGCCTGCACTGGCGGCGATGGTCGACGAGCTCGACGCCCCGGTCGAGTGGAACGAACTCGTCGAGCGGGCGGTCCGGCGTGGGGCAGGCGCGACCGAAGCGCACGCGCTGCTGCGCGAGCTCGTCGCTGCCGGAGTGCTGATCGACACCACCGTCCTCGAGCGCAGGGCCCGGCACCGCGCGGAGAGCACCGTCGTCGTGATCGGCGCCGGCCCGCTCGCCGTCGGTGTCGTCGTCGGGCTGGCGCAGGAGGGCGTCGGCACGGTGCACATCGAGACCGGCGGGCCGGTGCTCGCCGCCGACCTCGGCACCGGCTACCTCGACGACGACCGCGGCTCCGACCGGCTCCGGGCCACCAGGGCGGCGCTGCGGAGGCTGTGTCCCGGCACCGGCACGGGGCCACCAGTGCAGCGGCTGGTGCCCGACATGGTCGTCCTCACCGACTTCCTCGCCCACGCCCCGGAGCGGGTGGCGCAGCTGCACGCCACCGGCACCGCCCATCTCTCCGCCCGGGTACGCGACGGCGTCGGCGTGGTCGGGCCGCTCGTCCTGCCCGGTCGCACCGCCTGTCTCGACTGCCTCGAGCGGCAACGCTGCGCCCACGACCCCGGCTGGCCCGCGGTCGCGGCACAGCTGGTCGGACGGCAGGGCCGCGCCGACCCCGCAGCGATCCGCGCAACCGCCGCCCTCGCCACTGCCCAGGCCCTCGCCGCGCTCGACACGGCGGCGGGCGGAGGTGGTCCCCCTCCCACCCTCGATACGACACTGGAGCTCGACGCCACAGCGGGCACGCTGCTCCGGCGCGCCTGGTCGCCCCAACCAGGCTGCGGATGCGGCGCGATCACCGGCTGAATGTGACGGGAGATGGAGAGGGCAACATGCGCGCAAGGGGGAGATCGGGACACAATCAAGGAGTGAACGAGTCCGCGAGCCCGCCGTCGGACGGCGCCCGGCCCGGCACGCCGGGGGTACCCGGCGAAGGCGCACCGGCGACCGGGAGTGTCTGGTCGGCATCCGCCGCAACAGTGCCGGTCGTGACCCCGAGGCTGGCCCCCGAGGAACCAGCGTGACCGACATCCCGCGGCGAACAGCAGCACGCACGGCCAAGCTCGCCAGTCTCCCGCTCGGTGTGGCCGGACGGGCCGCGGCAGGGTGGGGTCGCAGGCTCGTGGGGGGCGACGGCGAGGAGATCTCGGCCCAGCTGATGGCGAAGAGCGCCGAACAGCTCTTCGCCGTGCTCGGCGAGCTCAAGGGCGGGGCGATGAAGTTCGGCCAGGCCTTGAGCGTGTTCGAGGCCGCCATCCCCGACGAGTACGCGGCACCGTTCCGCGAGTCGCTGGTCAAGCTGCAGTCCGCGGCTCCCCCGATGCCTGCGTCCGACGTGCACAGGATGCTGGCCGAACAGTTCGGCCGGGGCTGGCGCGGCCGGTTCCAGGACTTCGATGACACACCGGCCGCCGCCGCGAGCATCGGCCAGGTCCACCGGGCGATCTGGCGGGACGGGCGCGAGGTGGCCGTCAAGGTGCAGTACCCCGGGGCAGAGGAGGCGCTGCGCTCGGATCTGCGCCAGCTGTCGCGGATGAGCAGGCTGATGCAGCCGCTCGTGCCCGGTCTGGAGATCAAACCGCTGATCGCCGAGCTGCGCGAGCGGATGGAGGAGGAACTGGACTACCGCGACGAAGCGGAGAACCAGCGCATCTTCGCCGCGGCGTTCGACGGCGACGACAAGGTCAAGGTGCCGCGCGTGGTGGCATCGGCACCCCGCGCAATGGTCACGGAGTGGGTCACGGGGCAGAAGCTCTCCGACGTCATCCGAGGTGGGTCGCAGGAGAAGCGCAACCAGGCTGCGGCCCTGCTCGCCGAGTTCCACTACTCCGCTCCGGCACGCGTCGGCCTGCTGCACGCCGACCCGCACCCCGGCAACTTCCAGGTCCTCGAGGACGGCAGGCTCCTGGTCATCGACTACGGCGCCGTGGCGCGCCTGCCCGAGGGCCTCCCCCGGCCGTTGTCGGTGATGGTCCGGCTCGCGCTGGAGGACAAGCCAGGGGAGCTCCTCACGCTGCTGCGTGACAACGGTTTCGTTCGGCCGGGGTCACCGCTGCGTGCCGAGGATGCCGTGACGTACCTCGCACCGTTCACCGAACCGCTGCGCACCGACACGTTCCACTTCACCCGCCGCTGGCTCCAGCGGCAGGCCGAACGTGTGGGTGACCTGCGCAGCCCCGACTTCAACACGGGCCGGGAGCTCAACCTGCCACCGCAGTACCTGCTCGTGCACCGCGTCACGATGGGCACCCTCGGGGTGCTGTGCCAGCTCGACGCCGAGGTCCCGCTCCGCGGGATCGTGCGGCACTGGCAGCCGTGGATCTTCGACGCCAAGGACGAGTCGGCAGGCCGCCACCTCTGAACCTGGCCCCCGGCCCCGCCGCTGATGGTGTGGAACGGGCCGGGCCGGGTTCAGAGATGGACGGCGATGCCTGTCGAACGCGGACGGCGTCCCGGCCGCGTCCGACCGGGGCGCCGTCGCCACGTTGCGGCGTTAAGGAGCGTCGCCGAGCCCGGCCATCGCGGTTCCGGAACCACGGTGGAGCGGGGCGGCACCGACGCCGGCACGCGCGAGTTCGGCGCGCCGGGCGGCAAAGCCGGC
>DASYES010000902.1:0-3397 GCA_036498885.1 Pseudonocardia sp. | reverse complement strand
ACCCACTCCGGCCGGCCCGACACCCAGCTGAAGTCGCCGTCGGGCCAGGTCGGCACGGCGCCTGCCCCGGGGTGGACCACGTCGCAAGCCCCCAACCGTGCGCGCAGCAGCCTGGACACCCCCACCAGCGGATGCCCGGTGAACGGCAACCGGATGCTCGGCGTGTAGATGTCGACGACACCACCATCGACGTCATCGAGGAATACCGTCTCGCTGTATCCGAGCTCCGCCGCTCGTTGCTGCCGCGCCGCAAGGTCGGTGTCACCGCCGATGATCACTGCGAGCCGATTTCCGGCTGTATGTCCAGAACCGCAGAAGACGTCGACGATCACAAGTTCAGCCACGCCCTCATCGCAGCACAGCGAGCCGTATGAGCCGATCAACGCCGAGCCCGTCGGCGCCGACATGGTCTGCGCGCAGTGGTCACCGTCGCCAGAACAAGTGGTGGGTCACGCCGCTCGAGCTGGGCACGACCTCGAGGTGGAACCGGTCGAGCAGCTCATCCGGCGACTTCCAGAGGTGCACGCCGGATCCGAGCTCTGCCTGCAGGACGACCACGTGCATGGTGTCGACGAGGTCGGCGTCGAGAAACTGCCGGATGGTGGTTGCCCCGCCGCCGAGCCGGACGTCCTTGCCCCCCGCGGCGTCCCGCGCCCGCTCGAGGACCGTGGCCGGATCATCGTCGACGAAGTGGAACGTGGTGTCGGACAGGGTGAACGAAGGACGCGTGTGGTGGGTCAGCACGAATACCGGGGTGTGGAACGGGGGCTCGTCGCCCCACCAGCCGCGCCATTCGTGGTCGCGCCAGGGGCCGCGCTGCGGGCTGAACTTGTTGCGTCCCATGATCTCAGCGCCGATGTTGCGGGCGTAGTCCCGTGTGAAGTAGTCGTCGAGGCCGCGGCTTCCGCCGGGGTCGGTGCGCATGGGCCAGCTCGCCGTGGCGCCGGCCCAGGCGAACATCTCGCCAGGGTCGGCGTGGCCGAACGGCTTCTCGAGGCTCTGGTTCTCACCGGCACCGAATCCGTCACGCGAGACGGTGAAGTTCTGGACTCTGAGCAGCTGATTCACGTGGTTCCTCCCGCACGCTTGATGATCGGTAGACCACGCGGGCCGGACGGACTCATCGGCGGAACCGGCCAGTTGTTCGAGACGCCGGTCACAGCAGGAGATGTCAGGAGTCACATTCAGAAGCCGGACGCTGTTGCTCGGCAGAGGTGCCCTCCGTGTCCCGGCCGACTGTGTGCCCTTCGGCGACGGTGCTGGTCAGGGGCGCGACCACTCCGCTGCGGGTAACCTGGTTCCGTGGCTCCAAGGGAGCGGGCCCACTGGCTTCCGCTCGGCGCGGAGATCGTGCTGGCGTTCATGACGGGCGCCGGCACTTTCGTGCTGGGAGCCGTCGTTCTCGCGGGCATCGATTCCGACGTCGTCGCCGCGCTACTGGGCGCTGTGTGTCTCGTCGCCCTGATCGCGATCGCGCGGTTCACGAGCGTCGCGTACGCGGTCCCGGTCGGAATGGCGGGCATGCTCGCCTTCGACTGGTACTACCTCCCCCCGACACATCCGCTCGAGTTACCGGACACGGCCAACCTCCTGGACCTCATCGTCTACCTGGTCGTGGCGGTCATGTTGGGCGAGATAGCGGCGCATGCAGCCCGCCGCGCCCGGGCTGCCGAGCGCGCTCACGCCGACATCGCCGACGAGCAGGCGGCGCTTCGCCGGGTGGCGACCCTCGTCGCCAAGGGTGCACCCGCCGATGAGCTCTTCGCCGCTGTGGCGGCTGAGGCCGGCAACCTGCTCGACGTGCACGGCATCCGAATCGCCCGGTACGAGGACGCGACGGAGCTCGCACACGTGGCGGAATGGAGCAAGCCCGGATGCGCTCCTGCTCCTTACGACCGCGCCAAGATCGAGGGAACGAGTGTGTCCGGCCAAGTGCTCAGCACGGGACGTGCCGCCCGCATCGACAACTATGAGGACATCTCGGTCAGGGCATCGTTCGCTCGTGGTGTGGATCTGAAGTCGGTCGTCGGGGCTCCGGTCGTCGTCGAAGGCCGCCGGTGGGGCGTTCTGATCGCCTGGTCGGTGACCAGCCCGCTCCCGGTCGACACGGAAGGCCGGCTGACCGGCTTCAGCGAGCTCGTCGGCACTGCGATCGCCAACGCGCAGGCCCGGATGGAACTGCGGAGCTTCGCCGAGGAGCAGGCGGCGCTGCGGCGGGTGGCGACGTTGGTGGCAGGCGGAGCGGATCCGGCTGAGACGTTCGGTTTCGTCGCCGCCGAGGTCGGCCGGTTGTTCGGCGCCGACCTCGCGGTGGTGTTCCGTTACGAGCCGGATCGCACTGGCACGGTCGTCGGGCTGTGGAGTGGGCCGGGCGTGGAGTTCCCGTGCACGACGCGGCTCGGAGTGACGGGAGTCGGCCCGGCGGCGACGGTGCTGGAAACCGGCCGACCGATGCGAACGGAGCTCTTCGACGGCCCTGAAGGATCGATCTCGAGCTGCTTCGCGCATCTCGGTGCCCGGTCGGGGGCAGGCGCGCCGATCACCGTCGAGGGCAGGCTGTGGGGAGTGATGATCGCCGCGTCGCATGCGGAACCGCTCCCGTCGGGCGCCGAGCTGCGGCTGGCCGCTTTCACCGAGCTGGTCGCCACCGCCCTGGCCGACGCCGACGCCCAGGCCGCGCTCACCACCTCGCGGGCGCGGATCGTGACCGCCGCCGACACCGCCCGCCGCCGCATCGAGCGCGACCTGCACGACGGCGCCCAGCAACGCCTCGTCGCCCTCGCCCTGCACCTGCGCGGCGCCGTGCAACAGGCGGTACCCGCGGGTGCCGACCACCTGACCGCGGAGCTGGATCGGGTGGTCGCCGAGCTGGGCGAGGTGCTGGACGACCTGCGGGAGCTTGCCCGCGGCCTCCACCCGGCTGCCCTCGCCGAGGGCGGCCTGCGACCCGCGTTGAAGACCCTGGCCCGGCGCTCGGCGGTTCCCGTCAGCCTCGACGTCCGCGTCGACGGCCGATTGCTCGAACCGATCGAGCTCGCGGCCTACTACGCCGTTTCCGAGGCGCTCACCAACACGGCCAAGCACGCGGACGCCTCCGGGGTCGACATCCGGATGGAGACCGACAGCGGGGTCCTGCACGTGTGCGTCAGCGACGACGGGCGCGGTGGCGCCCGCGCCGGCGCCGGGTCGGGCCTCATCGGCATCAAGGACCGCGTCGAGGCGCTCGGCGGCCGGCTCTCGCTGCACAGCCCGCCCGGTGCGGGCACGACCCTGCAGGTTTCACTGCCACTCGTCACCCCGAACGGGGCGGGGTCGAGCTCCCAGCCGATCGAATGACGCGGTCGGCGCTTCCGAACCATCGGGTGAGCGCGGTTCGGAGCGTCTCACCGTCGGGCTC
>DASYES010000901.1:0-4208 GCA_036498885.1 Pseudonocardia sp. | reverse complement strand
AGCAGGTCGACATCGCCCCGCCGCGCACCCGCCCACGCCGTCGCCGGGCCGACCTGGATCGTCCTGAGGGACGCGACGCCCAGCTGCGGGTTCATCGCGGCCACCTCGGCGAGGATCGCATTGGTGAGCTTCGCAGCGCTCCACGGGAACTGGGCGGCCCGCACATGCAGGCCCGCCCCGGCCCTGCCCCGCACCCCACGAGCACAGCGGCCACAGCAGCGACGACGGCCGGCGCCACGAGCGAGCGGACCCGGCTGCGGCGCGCGGGAGCGGACACGGTTGTTCCCCTCGTCGGTGTGACGCCGCGATGCTCTCGTGGGACCACCTGGGCCCGCCACTCGGAGTGTCCGGCTTCCCGCGCGGCCCACACAACCGACAACAGCCCTCGGCATTGAACCGAAATGGCTTGGCGTTCGTCATGTCATAAACGTGGGGGATGAATCGACCTTTTGTAGGTGCAATTCTGTGGGGAATTCGTGGGTCAATCTTGCCGAAGAGCTCGGCGCGGCAGTGCATGTGGAGCTGGCCAGGGCGGGGAGCCGGCGCGCGGCACTCATCCGGGCTCTCCGGGATGCCGTTCGCTCGGGCCGGCTGGCTCCGGGCACGCGGCTTCCGCCGTATCGCGCCGTGGCGGCCGAACTCGGCCTTGCCCGCAACACTGTCGCCGACGCTTACGCCGAGCTCGTCGCCGAGGGCTGGCTCACCGCACGCCAGGGGGCAGGCACGCAGGTGGCGCATCGCGCCCAGGCGGTCGGACCGCCACCGGTCCACCCGCCCGTACGGACCGTACGAGAGCTCCCGGTACACAACCTCGAACAGGGGCAGCCTGACGCGTCCTCGTTCCCGCGCCGGGCCTGGCTGGGCTCGGCGCGGCGGGCGTTGATGGACGCACCGAACGACGCCTTCGGTCCCGGTGACCCACGCGGTCGCATCGAGCTTCGAGAGGCCCTCGCCGAGTACCTCGCCCGGGCACGGGGCGTACGCACCACGCCGGAACGGCTCGTGGTGTGCTCGGGCTTCTCCCACGCGCTGCGCCTGCTGTTCGACGGGGTGTTGAGCGGCCCGCTGGCCGTGGAGTCCTACGGGCTCGCGCACCACCGCGCCGTGCTGGCCGCAGCTTCGGTGCGCACGGTCCCGCTGACCCTCGACGAGAACGGCGCGCGGATCGATGAGCTGGCCCGTCACGACCAGGTGCGGGCCGTCCTGCTCACGCCGGCGCACCAGTTCCCCACCGGTGGCCCGCTGGCACCGGCCCGGCGGCCTGCCGTGCTCGACTGGGCCCGGTCCCGTGGCGGCATGCTCATCGAGGACGACTACGACGGCGAGTTCCGCTACGACCGCCAGCCGGTCGGGGCGCTGCAGGGCCTCGACCCGGACCACGTCGTCTACGTCGGGTCCGTGAGCACGAGCCTGTCCCCCGCGCTGCGCCTGGGCTGGATGGCGCTCCCCGATCAGCTCGTGGACTCCGTCCTCGCCGTCAAGGGTGAGCGCGAGGGATGGGCGAACGTCCTGGCCCAGCTCACGCTCGCGCATTTCATCTCCTCGGGGGCCTACGACCGCCACATCCGCCGGATGCGGCAGCGCTACCGCCGGCGCCGCGACCAGCTGGTCACGGCCGTCGCCGAGCGGCACCTGCAGCCCACCGGTATCGCTGCAGGCCTGCACGTCGCGTTGCGGCTACCTCCGGGCACGGAGCAGACGCTCGTCGCCAGGGCCACCGCGGCGGGTATCGCCCTCGACGGCCTGGCAGCGTTCCGCCACCCGGACGCCACCGTGGCCGCTACGGACGGACTCGTCGTCGGTTACGCCGCCCCGTCCGACCACGCGTACGGCCCGGCGCTCGATGCGTTGTGCCGGGTGCTGGCCGACCACACCTGACACGTCACGTGCACCCCGGCTCAGTCGGCCTCGGCCGCACCCTGCTGCAGCAGGTGGCCGAGCTCCTCGAGCCGGGAACGCACGTTGCCCTCGGGCTGGTCCTCCGCCACGGCGAGGGTGCGCTCACCGAGGCGGCGCATCAGGTCGGCGAGGACAGCGGGGTCCGGCGCGTCGCTCTCCAGCTCGCCGCGCAGCTCGGCCAGCGCCGCCCCGATCTCCTCCAGCGCGGCGGCACCGGTGCCGTCGATCCGGTCCTGCCAGCGCTGGATCTCCACGAGCCCGCCTGCGATGCCGAGCGCCAGAGGGCCGGACTGCAAGGCGCTGGTCGTGAGCTCGAGGTCGTGCTCAACGGGGTCGGTCATGGAGCCGCGTACCCCCTCGGCGACCCCGGGAACCGGCCGACCCCCGATCAGGGGTCGCGGAGGGCGTCCGGAAAGGTGATGTCGATCTCGGAGATGGTCGCCCGGAAGTCCCGGCGGTTGTTGGTGATGAACCGGTCGGCACCGGCCAGAACCGCGGTGGCCAGATGCACGGCATCGGCCGCACGCAGCCGATGGGACGCTGCGAGCGACGTGGCGACCTCGGCTGTCGCCGGATCGACCGGACGCAGCTCCAGCCGACTGAGCAGACCGACGAGCGCGCCGACCTCGTCGGTCACGCCGTCGCGCATCGGCTTCGTGAGGACTTCGGGCAGGAGCAGAACCGAGCCGATGCCCGCGGCGGTTCCAGCCGTCACCTCGAACAGCGCGCGCACCCGCCGCCCCAGGGGGTGCCCGTCGACTCCGGCATAGATCAGGACGTCCGCGTCGAAGGCATCCATCAGGTCCGGTCGCGATCAGCACGCACGGCGTCGATCAGCTCCTCCGCCCGGTCCGCGGAGACAGCAGCCGGCTCCAGTGGCCGCTCCCGAGCGCTCGTCAACAGTGCCCCGATCTCGCGCCCGCGTTCGATCGTTCGTTCCGCTCGGCGCGCCCGTACCGCGTCGGGCCGCAGGAGCACGGCCACCGACCTGCCATGGCGGGTGATCGTGATCTCCTCACCGGCGGCCACGCGATCGAGCACCTCGGGCAGCCTCGCCCGGGCTTCGCTGACACTCAACTCCGCCACGTACACGAGTGTACATCTACGTACAAAACGCTGGCCATGCTGTCACCGGTGGGCGAAGGCGCTCATCACCCCGGCCGCCACCGCGGCCCGCTCGACCATGCCGGCGATGCTGACGTGCTCGTGGCGCGCGTGCGCGCCATCGCCGACGCCACCGAGCCCGTCGAGCACAGGGCGGCCCATGGCTGCGACGAAGTTGCCGTCGCTCGCCCCGCCCACCGAGGTCTCGCGCAGGTCGACGCCCAGGCGCTCGCCGGCCCGGCGGGCCAGCGCGTACATGGCAGCGACCGCGGGGCTGCGTTCCAACACCGGCCGGTTCCATCCACCCTGCACGGTCACCTCCACCCGCGGGTCGTGCGGCCGGAGTGACCCCAGCAGCTCGTCGATCCGGTCCTGCGCCGCCAGGCCCGCGACCCGCACGTCGACCCCGGCCGTCGCGGCTGCGGCCGTGACGTTGCGGCGGGTGCCGCCGTGGAGCACCCCGACGTTCACGGTGGTGCCCTCAGCGAGGTTCGTGGCCGCGTGCAGGGTGCGCACGACGCGAGCGATCTCGTCGATCGCGCTCGCCCCCGCCGCCGGGTCGAGCCCGGCGTGCGCCTCGACGCCCCGCACGTGCACGTCGAACAGGCCCACGCCCTTGCGCGATGTCTTCAGCGCGCCGTCCGCGCTCGCCTCGAACACCAGAACTGCCGCGGCGTCCACGGCGGCCTTCTCGATCAGCGGCCGCGAGAACGGGCTACCGATCTCCTCGTCGCCGTTGAGCAGCAGGCGCAGCGGCGGGTGCGCCACGCCGGCCTCACGCAGCGCCCGGATCGCCCAGACGGCCTGGACCAGCCCGGCCTTCATGTCGAACACGCCAGGGCCGCTCAGCCGGTCGCCGTCGATCCGCACGGGCCAGTCGGCGAGGGTGCCCGCGCTCCAGACCGTGTCGTAGTGCGCGAGCACGGTGAGGAGCTGGTCGCCCGTGCCGTCGTACTCGAGCACGAGCACGTCGCCGTACTCGTCCGACCGGTGCAGGGCTCGGGAGCGCGGTGCGCCGATCCGCTCGCCCACCCAGGACTCGAGGTGCGCCAGCCCGGCCGCGAGCAGCGCGACGTCGTCGCTCGGGGTCTCGTGCTCGGCGTAGGCCACGAGGTCGGCTACGAGATCCTCGCGGTGGGCGGCGAGTCGGCCCTGCAGCGCCGCGACATCGACCCCGTCGAGAGCGGCAGGGGTGGGCACGGTCA
>DASYES010000900.1:0-2232 GCA_036498885.1 Pseudonocardia sp. | reverse complement strand
AGCAGCGCTCCTGCGAACGGGCCGATCAGCGAGTAGGGCAGCAGCAGCACGGCCAGACCGGCCGCGACGGCGAGTGGGTCGGCCTGCCGCTCGGGGTTGAACAGCACAGCTCCGCCCAGAGCGGCCTGGAACACGCCGTCGGCCCACTGTGTGGCGAAGCGCACTGCGAGCAGACGCCGGAGCCCGCGCGTCCGGACGAGTCGGACGAAACCCAGCCGCTCGCTCTCCGCCGTGGCGGGCGTCCCCACGGCGACGGGCGGTGTCGGTCCCGATGTCGGCACGGGCGAAGGCTACGCGGCCCGTCGGATGCAACGATGGAACCTGTGGTGGACGACCGCTCCGGCTCTGGCAATTCCTCCGGGTCCGAGCCGGCGCCGGGCAGCCTGCTCGTCGCTGCGCCGGGCCTGCTTGATCCCAACTTCCTCCGCACTGTGATCTTCATGATCGAGCACCGGGAGCGGGGCAGTCTCGGCGTGGTGCTGAACCGTCCGAGCGAGGTGACGGTGCGCGACGTCCTGCCGGCCTGGGCGTCGATCTCCACGGAGCCGCGTTCCGTGTTCGTGGGCGGCCCGGTGGAGAGCGAGACCGCACTCTGCCTCGGCGCCGTGCGCACCGGTCACGACCCGACCGCCGTGGAAGGGTTGGTGCGGGTGCGGGGCCCGGTGGTGCTGGTCGACCTGGACACCGACCCCGCCGTGATCGCTCCGAGCCTGCGCGGCATGCGGGTGTTCGCCGGCTACTCGGGCTGGGACGCAGGTCAGCTCGCCGGGGAGATCGAGCGCGGCGACTGGATCGTCGTGCCCGCGCTGCCCGACGACGTCATCGCCGAGAACGACGCGTTGTGGGGCCACGTGCTGCGCCGTCAGGGCATGCCGCTCTCGTTGCTCGCGACGTACCCCGCCGACGTCCGGCACAACTGACAGCGACGGGGTCAGCCGCGCTCGGATCCGGCCGGGAGCGATGTGGTCGCGTCGCGGCAGCCGGCCACGAGGTCGCATCCCGCGCACGCGCCCGAGCAGACGGGCCCGGGCGGTGGCAGTGTCACGGCGCTCGCGGCGCGGTTTCCCACCATCCCGGCGACGCCGGCGAGGCCGAGCATCCCGACGACCGCCACGGCGAGCACGACCCAGCCCAGCGCACCACCGGGACCGGCCAGCAGCGCCGCCCCGCCGGCGAGGGCCACCACGCCTGCGGCACCGGCCGGCACCGCGGCCGCGGCGTTGCCGACGGCGAACGCGTGCTGTGACCGCAGCGTCGTGGTGGTCCGGACCCCTACCCAGGCGTTGCGGCGCAGCCGCCCGCGGGCGCCGAGCACCGCGACGGCAAGGAGTGCGACACCGGCGAGCACGAGCAGCGAACCGAGAACCAGACGCAGTGACAGCGGCACATTGACCAGCGTAGGTGAACCCGGAAGCAGGCCCGCAGCCAGCGGAGCTACCCTGGTGACGTGGCCCAGCGACTTCTTGTCTAGGCCGCGTCGCAGTCTCAGTACCCGGCGCGGCCGACCCCTCATGCCCGAGCGGCAGGGGGGTCTTCTGGTTTTCGGGCCGATGAGAGACCTCCCAGGAGTGGGGACATGAGCACGGACACGACCGCAGTGGCACCGGAGCGCGCCGACGGCCCGGCCGACGACGCAGAGCTGCCCTACCGGTACAACGCGGTGCTGGCCGCGCACATCGAGAATCGCTGGCAGGACCGGTGGGAGCGCGAGGGCACCTTCCATGCCCCCAACCCGTCGGGTCCGTGGGCCGACCCGTCCGCGACGGCAGGCGACAAGGTCTACCTGCTCGACATGTTCCCGTATCCCTCGGGGTCCGGGCTGCACGTCGGCCACCCGCTCGGCTTCATCGGCACGGACGTGCTGGGGCGCTACCTGCGGATGACCGGCCGCACCGTGCTGCACGCGATGGGCTTCGACGCCTTCGGCCTGCCGGCCGAGCAGTACGCGGTGCAGACGGGCACCCACCCGCGTAAGACCACCGAGGAGAACATCCAGCGGTACAAGGCGCAGCTGCGCCGGCTGGGCCTCGGCCACGACGAGCGCCGCTCGGTGGCCACCACCGACGTCGAGTTCTACCGCTGGACACAGTGGATCTTCCTGCAGATCTACAACTCCTGGTACGACGAGGAGCAGCGGAAGGCTCGGCCCATCGCGGAGCTGGAGGCGGAGTTCGCGCGCGGCCGGAGGCGCACGCCGGATGGCCGCGGCTGGAACGAGCTGACCTCGGTGGA
>DASYES010000899.1:0-4502 GCA_036498885.1 Pseudonocardia sp. | reverse complement strand
GCTGCCCCCGGTGGCGGAGCCGGAGGAACAGAAGCTGCCGAACCCATGCGTCGGGTAGACCGCGTCCGCATCAGCGCTGAGCTCCACCAGCCGGTGGGCCGAGCGGTACTGCGCGTGCGTCAACTCCTCCGTGCGCGCGGTGTCGACGAGGTCGGTACGTCCGACGCTCCCGTAGAGCAATGACCCTCCGGTGAACAGCGCGGCGGGCCCCGTCCCGTCGTCGACCCGGCGCGCACCGAGGAACTGACGCACGCGCAGTACCGCTCGGCCCGCCGGCTGGTGGAGCTCAGTGCTGATGCGGACGCGGTCTACCCCACCCACGGATTCGGCAGCTTCTGCTCCTCCGGCTCCGCCACCGGGGGTAGCGGCAGCACGATCGGGCTGGAGCGCATCCGCAACGACGCTCTCACCGAGGACGACGAGGACACGTTCGTCGAGCGCCTGATCGCCGGGCTCACCGCGTTCCCGAGCTACTACGCGCACATGGGCGCGCGAAACCGGCAGGGCCCCGGGCCGGCCGACCTCTCTCCCGTCCGGCCCGTCGAGCCGGCCGAGCTGCGGAGGCGGATCGAGGCGGGCGAATGGGTTGTCGACCTGCGTAAGCGCACCGCCTACTCCGCCGCGCACATCGCGGGCAGCGTCGGAATCGAGCTCGGTCAGCAGTTCGCCACCTATCTCGGCTGGCTCATCCCGTGGGGGACTCCACTGACCCTCGTCGGCGAGAGTGCCGAGCAGATCGCCGATGCACAGCGGCAGCTCGTGCGCATCGGTATCGATCGGCCCGATGGATCCGCGATCGGCACCCCGCAGAGCCTGGCCGGCCCCGGCGAGATACGCGCCTATCCGCGTACGACGTTCGACGACCTCCGCGCCGCCCGCAACGACACCGACGTCGCCGTGTTGGACGTGCGGCGTGACGACGAACGGGCGGGCGAGTCGATACCCGGTTCGACCCACATCCCGATGCACGCCCTGCTGAACCGGCTCGACGAGCTCCCGGGCGGTCAGTTGTGGGTGCACTGCGCGTCGGGATTCCGGGCCAGCATCGCGGCGAGCCTGCTGGATCGCCTCGGCCGGGATGTCGTGCTGATCGACGACGACTACCACCACGCGGTGGAGCTGGGCCTGACGGCAGCAACGCAGGACAAACCGGCCGGCCACCCCGCGCGGGCCGCGTCCTGACCACGTTCACCCGCCGGCGAGCGTCAGCGATGTGCCGGTGACGCTGCGGCCGCCAGGACGGCGGTCTCGGGCGCGCCCGGCGGCTTCGGCAGCAGCTGACCTCGGCACAGCGCGATCACGGTCCGCACACTGATACCCCCGACGATGTCGCTGCCGCAACTGCCGCCGTGAAGCGGCTCGCCGCAGGTGACACCGGAACGGTGCGCGTCGGGATCACTCCGCCCGTCGCGCCCGTTCTCGCGTCGCGTCTGTGCGCGGCGTTCGCCGCAGAGGCATTCCAGGCACCGTCTCCCTGGAGCGGATGTGGCTGCCGGCGCTCACGGATGCGGTCAGCACCGCCGCGGTCGATGTGGGGATCACCTGCGGAGTCATCCCCCCGACGGACGGCGTCGTCAGTACGGTGTTCTGCGCGGAGCCACTGCTCGTCGGGTTACGACCCGATCATCGCCTTGCCGGACAGGAGAGCGTCAACCTGGCCGACCCCGCCCACGACGTGCTCGGCTCCACCTGAGAGAACCTGTACCCGGCCTGGGCGCCGAGCCGGCGGCAGGCGCTCGAAGCGACCGACATACAGCCGCCGTCGGTCGACCTCGAGGACACCGACCTGTACGCGGCACGGTGGCTCGACCAACCGGCGGCCGACTGGATCCTGCTCATCTCGTCGCTGACCAGCCCGCACTCCACCACCGCGATCAAGCCCGTCGAGCCCGCGTTGCCGGTGCCCTTCACCGTGCTGTGGATGCCGGACCGCGCGCGGAGCAGGGCGGTCGGCCGCTTCGTCCACGCCGCACTCACTGCCGACCCGCCGCCGGGCTGGCTGACACAGCCCGGCCATCTACACCACTGAACCGGATCCTCGTCGCCTGGCGCGCAATTAGTACCCGTATGCGTATACTCGCTGACGAGCATTCGCGGACGGGGTGACAAGGTGGTCAAGCAACGCCGGGTCGGGAACCCGATGGCACTCGCCGTGCTCTCGGCCGTGCTCCAGCGGCCGATGCACCCCTACGAGATGGGACGGACCTTGCGCGAGTGGGGCAAGGACCAGGACATGCAGATCAAGTGGGGGTCGCTCTACACGGTCGTGCGCAACCTCGCCAAGCACGGCCTCGTCGAGGCCGTCGAGAGCACCCGACAGGGGGCCCGCCCCGAGCGCACCGTCTACCGGATCACGGAGGCCGGACGGGAGGAGCTCGTCGACTGGGTGCGTGAGCTGATCTCCACACCACAGCCGGAACACCCGAAGTTCACAGCGGGCCTCTCGGTGCTCACCGTCCTGCCGCCGCAGGAGGCGATGAACCTGCTGCGGCAGCGGCTCACGGTGCTCCACGAGGACATCGCCGGCCAGCACGATTCGCTCGCCACCCACGCCGAGAACGTCCCGCGGATCTTTCTCATCGAGGCCGAGTACGAGCTCGCCATGCGCGAGGCGGAAGCAACATGGATCCGCTCCGTCCTCGACGAGATGAGCTCCGACGCCTTTCCGGGTCTCGCCGCGTGGGGGGCCTGGCACGAGACGGGCGAGATACCGCTCGAGCTGCGGGAGCCGGCTGAAAGGAGCAGTACGACGGAATAGTCGTTCACGAAGAGGCCCGGCAGTGGTGCGGCAACACCACCGCCGGGCCCTTGACCCTCGAACCGCAGCCGCGGAAGGCGACCCGGCCACGAGATGGCAGTCACGAGGATAACCGGGCGCACTCCCCGACGACGGTTCGGACGCATGCAATCCGAAATTCGCCCGGCTGCTCGGAAACGGGCTGGGGTCGGCACATGTCCTGTTGGGGAGAAGCAATGATGAACGTGAGAACAGCACTGGTCATCGGCGGCGGGATCGCCGGGCCGGTCACAGCGATGGCACTGCACAAGGCGGGCATCGAGGCGACAGTCCACGAGGCCTACCCGAGTACGGCGGACGGCATCGGCGGCACGATCGCGATCGCCCCGAACGGGCTCGCAGCGCTGGAGGCCATCGACGCGCAGGACGCGCTGCTCGCGCATGCGCACCCGATGTCGGCGACGGTCATGGCGATCGGCACCAGGCGGATCGAGCTCCCGAGCCTCGCCGATGTGCCGCCACTGCAGGTGGTGCGCAGGGGCGAGCTGTACCGGTCGCTGCACGCGAAGGCGGGCGCGCAGGGCATCCGCATCGTGCACGGCACCCGCCTGGTGGACGCCGAGCAGACGACGTCCGGCGTCCTCGCGCGGTTCGCCGACGGAAGCACCGCCACCGCCGACGTGCTCATCGGCGCCGACGGCGTGCGCTCCACGGTGCGGAAGCTGATCGACCCGAACGCGCCCGGCCCGAACTACACCGGAATGCTCGGCTTCGAGGGCCTCGCGGACATCGAAGTTCCCGTCAGCCCCGGCACCATGACGTTCGCGTTCGGCAGACGCGCCTACTACATCTACTGGCCCCAGCCCGGGGGCGGCACGGTGTGGGGCGCGAACCTGCCGCAGGAGCGGCCGATGTCGTTGACGGAGGCCCGGAAGGTGCCCGCCGAGGAGTGGTTGCGCGTCCTGCGCGAGACGTACGCCGACGACGAGCCGGGAGGTGAGTTGGCTCGCCACACCAGTGCGGATCGCCTGCAGGTCGTCGGTTCGTTGCACATCATGCCGAGCGTGCCGCGCTGGCACCGCGGCCGGATGGTGCTGGTCGGTGACTCGGTGCATGCACCGTCGAACAGCTCTGGCCAGGGCGCGTCACTGGCGATCGAGAGCGCGGTCGAGGTGGCGCGCTGCCTGCGCGACCTCCCTGACGTGCCGTCCGCCTTCACCACCTACGAAGGACTGCGCCGCCGTAGGGTGGAGAAGGTCGCTTCGCGGGCCGCGAGGATCAACCATGCCAAGGCGCCCGGCCCGGTCGCGCGGGCCCTGATGCCGGTCCTGATGTCGATCCTGACCAAGATCGCCATGAACCCGGAGAAGACCATGGCGCCGGAGCAGCGCTTCCGGATCGACTGGGACGCGACGATCGCGCCGGCCACCGTGCCCGTGCGCGCCGCCGGCTGATGACCGGGCTGACGGCGTCAACGGCCGGGGCGCCGTCAGCCCGTCGTCATCGGACGCTCTCGCCCGTGGCCTCGTCGACGGCGCCGCGGATCGTCTTGAGCGGCGGCGCAGGGTTGAGCGGGCTGCGCACCCCGGCCGGGCCGGGCCCGCGCTCCAGCCACAGGGTCACTGGCGAATACGCCGCAAGGCGCGTCGCGGGCCCCGGCTTCTGGTCGACGACCACGTAGCCGGACAGCTCCCAGCCGAGGAAGGGCGGGAGATCGGGGTCGGCGTTGACCGCGACGAGGTGCGCCTGCAGGAGCGCGTCCCGG
>DASYES010000898.1:0-2125 GCA_036498885.1 Pseudonocardia sp. | reverse complement strand
TTGCCCCCGAGCACGTGCGCGGGGATGTCGTAGATCGCGACGTCGCCGGCGTTGCCCGGCAGGTAGGGCGTGAGCCGCGGGAGCGTGTCGGAGTCGGAGTTGTTGAGCACGCCGGAGATCAGCAGCTCCCCGAGCAGCAGGTACACGAGGATGCCGACGAGCCCGCCCACCTGGTTGCCGACCAAGACGCCCACTGCCGATCCCAGCGCCGACCAGAGTGCGGCCACCGCCATACCGATGAGGCTGACCGCGACCAGCTCGACCCCGCCGGGAAACGCTGTCCCCGCATCGCCCGCGAGCCCGGCCAGCACGCCGAACACCGCCACCACCGCCCCGTAGACGGCCCCGACCCCGGCACAGGAGGCCATGGTGGCCAGCTGCACCCGCCCGCGCCGCGGACCCAGCAGGTAGGTGGTGGTGATCGTCCGATGGCGGAACTCTCCCGCCGTGGCGACGACGCCGTAGCAGGCCGCGAACACGCCCGTCAGGCCGAGCGCGTAGGCGAGCGACCCGAGCAGGAGCGGCAGCCTGCCGTCGTCGGCGGGGATCGCAGCGGTGAACAACCCGCCGAACACGTTGATGATGATCGACAGCAGCACCGCGGGCACGAGCAGCGCCCACCACAGCTTCGTGGAAAACACCTTGCGCAGCTCGGCGCGCAGCAGCCCGACCATCAGCCCGTCCCCCACGGGGCGGCGGTGAGCTGGAAGAACAGCTGCTCCAGGTCGATCTTCTCCTCCACCATCCCGTAGATCGCCACGCCCGCGCCCAGCGCCACGTTCCCGATGTGCACAGGATCGGTTCCCGCCACCCCGAGCCGCCCGTCGTGGAGCGTGTCGATCTCCAGGATCCCGGTGCGGGCCAGCGCCTCCGCCAGCTGCACGGGCGACGAGCACCGCACCAGCACGCGCGCGCGGCGCGATCCCCGCAGCTGCGCGAGCGGCCCCTGGAACACGCAGCGCCCTCTGCTGATCACCACGAGGTGGTCGGCCGTCTGCTCGACCTCGGCGAGCAGGTGGCTCGACACGAGTACGGTGCGGCCCTGGCCTGCGAAGCCCCGCAGGAACGCCCGCAGCCACGCGATGCCCTCCGGGTCGAGCCCGTTGCCCGGCTCGTCGAGGATCAGGATCTGCGGGTCACCGAGCAGCGCCACGGCCAGGGCGAGCCGCTGCCGCATCCCCAAGGAGTAGCCGCGGACGGCGCGATCGGCGTCCTGGCCGAGGCCGACGGAGGCGAGCACGTGGTCGACGGCGGCGTCCGGCACCCCGGCGGCCGCCGCGCACACCAACAGGTGTTTGCGCGCGGTGCGAGCCGGGTGGAACCCCTGCGCCTCCAGTACCGCGCCGACAACCCGGGCCGGCTCGGGCAGCTCCGCGTACGGCCCGCCGTTGACCTGCGCGCCGCCCGCAGTGGGCGTGACGAGCCCGAGGATCATCCGCAGGGTCGTGGTCTTGCCGGAGCCGTTGGGTCCGAGGAAGCCGGTGACCGCCCCGGGCTCCACGGAGAAACTCACGCCGTCCATCGCGACGACCGACCCGAACTGCTTGCTCAGCTCGTGGACGGTGATGCGGCCGCTCCGATCGTTCATGCGACCGGAGCGGGCTAGCTGGGCTCGGGCACAGCGGGCACGACGGGGATGGCAGGGTCGGTGGTCGAGGCGATCTCGGCGGGCGGCCCGTCGATCGCGGCGATCACGGCCTTGGCCCACGCGGAGTGCCCGACGTCGCCGAGGATCGTGTGGTCGCGACCCCGGCCGGGGTTGGAGGGCAGCTCGGCGATGCGCAGCTGGTGGCGCGCCGCCTCCTCGCGGATCACGGAGTCGAGGGACGGGTTCGGCCCACCGCTTCCGATGCGCGGGATGGTGCCGACGACGGAGCCTGCGGGCAGCGCGGCGATCACCTGCCGCAGCGACGTGTCCAGGCCCGGCGTGCGGCGCGCGACATCCTCGATGCCGATGACGCAGCTCACGAGCGCGGCCGGCTGCTCGGCGGTGAGGGCGGCCAACTCGGGCAGCTGGCGGCCGAGAACGTCCGCGACCCCGGCGCCCGCGCGCGACAGGTTCACCACGCGCCAGGCGTCGCGACGGCGCAGCATCTCGTGCACGACGCCGACATAGCCCACATCG
>DASYES010000897.1:0-7922 GCA_036498885.1 Pseudonocardia sp. | reverse complement strand
CCGCCATACCGCGGCGTCGTCGCCGGTCTCGGTGCCGACCAGCAGGTCGGGGTGGGACTGCGGGGTCAGGGTGCGCAGCACGGTGGCGAGCTCGCTCGGTGCGAGCTTGCATGCGCAGCCCGCGCCGTGGCTGAACTGCGTGAGGCGGCGGGAGAGAGTGGATTCCGACACGCCCTGAGCCTAGGAGCTCCGGGCGGCGATGGAGGGCAGGACGAACCCGACCAAACCGGCTACCGCACGAAATCGCCCGTCTGTCGATCTCCGGTTCAGTTTCGCTCGTTCGGGGGAACAAACTACGCGCCGTGACGATCAGCGCCCAGAACCCTGCTCACGGAGCCCCGAACGTGCAGAGCGCAGGAATCGGCGGCCCGTCATCAGGGGGATCCTCCTTCGACGTGGTCAGGCGCGGGTACGACCGCGATCAGGTCGACGCTCAGATGCGGGAGCTCCGGGACCGGCTCGCTACCGCGGAAGCGGCCCGCCAGGGTGCGGAGCAGCACGCCCGGGCCACCGAGAAGGAGATGCGCGCCCGTGCCGCGGCCCAGGCGGACGCGCCGATGTCGCAGGACAGCTTCGGGTTCCGCGCAGAGAAGATCCTCCGGCTGGCCGAGCGTGAAGCGGCCGACGTCCGCAACCGCGCGGCCAACGAGGCCACAGCACTCCTCGAGCAGGCCCGCGCCGACGCCGAGCGGCACCGCCACGAGGTGGAGCAGGCGCTGATCGCCCGGTCGGCCGAGCTGGACCAGGAGGCCACCCAGCGCAACGTGGCTCTGCAGGAGCGCGAGCAGCAGGCCGCCGCCACCCTCGCCGCGGCCCGCGACGACGCCGCCCGCATCACCGACGACGCTCGGCACGCCGCCGACGCCCTCGTCAGCGAGGCGCAGGCCCGCGCCGAGGAGGTGCGCCACCGCAGCGAGCAGGACCTCAAGCGCCGTCGCGAGGCTGCCGAGCAGGAGCTGCGTCGCGTCGAGGGGCTGCACGAGAGCGTGCGCAACGAGATGGGCAGGCTCCACAAGCTGCTCGGTTCCGAGCTGACCACGAGCCCGGAGATCGGGGCGTTCGGCGGCGACGGCGCCGACTCCCCCGCAACCCGGCCTGTTCAGCGCGAGCGCTCGACCGTCGGCTGAGCCGGCCGCCCGATCGGCGGCGTGGCTCCCCGCGCCACCGCCCGGGACCCCCGCTGCGGAACGTGGACGTGTTGCCTGGTCGTAGGGTGGTCCCGTGACCACGGTCGATCCGCGGCGACGGGTGCCGCGTACCGACGCGGTCCTGGCCGAGCCACGGATCGCGGCAGCGGCGGAGCGGCTCGGCCGCGCGCTCGTCAAGTCGGCGGTCACGGCCGCGCAGGACCGCGCCCGGCGAGGTGAGCTGCCGGTCGAGCAGGACGCTGTCGTGAGCGCCGTGCTCGACTCGCTGCCGACCACCGCAACGGGCCTGCGACCGGTGGTGAACGCCACCGGGGTGCTGCTGCACACCAACCTCGGACGGGCCCCGCTCTCCGCGGCCGCCCGGGCCGCGCTGGACCTGGCCGCCGGCACCTGCGACGTCGAGCTCGACCTCGCCACCGGCGGGCGTGGTCCCCGCGGCGCCGCGGCCATCGACGCCGTCCTCACCGCCGTGCCGGGTGCCGCGGCCGCCCACCTGGTCAACAACGGTGCCGCCGCGCTCGCGCTGGTGGCCGTCACGCTCGCCGCCGGCGGTCCCGACGGGCGCCGCGAGATCGTCATCGCCCGCGGCGAGCTCGTCGAGATCGGCGACGGGTTCCGCATCCCCGAGCTGCTCACGGCCACCGGGGCGCGCCTGCGCGAGGTCGGCACCACCAACCGCGTGAGCCGCGCCGACTACGCCGCCGCGGTCGGTCCAGAGACCGCGCTGATCCTCAAGGTGCACCCGTCGAACTTCGTCATCAGCGGCTTCACCCGGTCAGTCGAGATCGAGGAGCTCACGGGTCTGGGTGTGCCGGTCGTCGCGGACATCGGCTCCGGTTTGCTGGCGCCGCACCCGCTGCTCCCGGACGAGCCCGACGCCGCGAGCACGCTCGCACGCGGGGCCACCCTCGTCACGGCCTCGGGTGACAAACTGCTCGGCGGTCCGCAGGCCGGGCTGCTGCTCGGGGCGCCTGGCGAGGGAACCCAGCTCGTGCAGCGGATCCGGCGCCATCCCCTGGCCAGGGCGATGCGGGTGGACAAGCTCACCCTGGCCGCGTTCGAGGCCACCCTCCGCGGCCCCGCGCCGCCCACCAGGGCCGCGCTCGACGCCGACCCGGCAGTCCTCCGCGGTCGGGCCGCGCAAGTGGCCGGTTCCCTCGCCGAGGCGGGCGTCGACGCGGTCGCGGTGGACTCCGCGGCCACCGTCGGCGGTGGGGGCGCGCCCGGCGTCACGTTGCCGAGCGCTGCGATCGCCCTGCCCGAGCGGTATGCGGACGCACTGCGTGCGGGCGAGCCGGCCGTGCTCGGGCGTGTCGAGCACGGGCGCTGCCTGCTCGACCTGCGCGCCCTGCCTCCTGAGGCCGATGCCGTCCTCACCGCCGCGGTACTCGCCGTGGGAGCGGGTCGTGAGCGGTAACGAGGGACGGTCCGCCCGTGCCGTGGTGGCCACCGCGGGGCACGTGGACCACGGAAAGTCCACGCTGGTCCGCGCGCTCACCGGAATGGAGCCGGACCGGTGGGCCGAGGAGCGCCGCCGCGGCATGACGATCGACCTGGGCTTCGCGTGGACCACCCTCGCGTCGGGCACCACCGTGGCGTTCGTCGACGTTCCCGGCCACGAGCGGTTCGTCACCGCGATGCTGGCCGGGGTCGGGCCCGTGCCCGCCGTGCTGCTGGTCGTGGCCGCCGACGAGGGATGGATGCCGCAGTCGGCCGAGCACGTCGACGCGCTCTGCGCCCTCGGTGTGCGCCACGGGCTCCTGGTCATCACCCGAAGCGACCTCATGGAGCCTGAGCTCGCGCGCGACGAGGCGCTCGAACATCTGGCCGGTACACCGCTCGCCGGCCTGCGGACCGTCTGTGTGTCGGCGGCGACCGGCGCCGGGCTCGACGAGCTGCGCGACGCACTGGACGACCTGATCGCGGGCCTGCCGGCGCCGGACACCACCGCGGACGTGCGCCTCTGGGTGGACCGCGCCTTCACCATCCGCGGGGCCGGCACGGTGGTCACCGGCACGCTCGGGGCCGGCCGTATCCGTGTGCACGACGAGCTGGAGCTGCTCACGGCCGACGGCGCCCGCACCGTGAGCGTGCGCGGTCTGCAGAGCCTCGGCGCCGACGCCACCGAGACCGTCGGCGTGTCCCGGGTGGCGGTGAATCTGCGCGGAGTCCCCCGCGAGGCCGTGACCCGCGGCGACGTGCTGCTCACCCCCGGAGCCTGGCTGGCCACCGACCTGCTCGACGTCCGTCTGCACGGGATCCGGGACGGCATTCCCGTTGACGTCGACGACCTGCCCACCGAGTTGAGCCTGCACATCGGTGCCGCTGCCGTCACGGCCCGGGTACGGCCGCTCGGCGCGGACACCGTGCGGGTGCGGCTGCGGCATCCGCTCCCGCTGCGCGTCGGAGATCGGGCCGTGCTGCGCGATCCCGGGCGCCGGGTGGTCACCGCCGGACTGACCGTGCTCGATGTTCGTCCGCCGGAGCTGCGCCGCCGCGGAGCCGCCACCAGACGCGCGGCCGAGCTCGCAACGATGACCGGCGTCGCGTCCGCGGCCGCGGAGCTGGCCCGCCGCGGCGTCGTGCGCCGCAGCGAGCTGCTCGCCATGGGCGTCACCGGCACCGACCTGGACGCCGTGACGCGCGGGGCGCCAGGGGCGGCCGGGTGGCTCGTGGATCCCGGGCGGGCCGCCGAGATCGCGGCCCAGCTGGCGGCTGCGGTGGCCGCACACGACACCGCCGACCCGCTCGACCCCGGTCTGCCAACCGAGGCGGCGCGGCGGGCCGTCGGTCTGCCGGAGCCACGGCTGGTGGAGGCCGTGCTGAGGCATTCCGAGCGGACAGGAAGCGATACCGGCCTCGCGTTGCGGGATGGGCGCGTCGAGCGATCGGCGGCACGCTCGCTACCGCCCGCGGTTCGCGCCGCGATGGACGCGCTGCGCGCCGACCTGGAGCGCACCCCCTTCGCGGCGCCGGAGGCCGCGCGCCTTTCGGAGCTCGGGTTGGGTCCGCGGCAGCTGGCCTCGCTCGTCAGAACGGGCGAGCTCATGCGGATCGCCGACGGCGTCGTGCTGCTCCCGGGCGCCGACAGGCGTGCCCTGGAGGTGCTCTCCGGCCTCGGTCCCGAGTTCACGCTCAGTGCGGCCCGCCAGGCCCTCGGTACCAGCCGCCGGGTCGCCGTCCCATTGCTCGAGCTACTGGCCAGCGCCGGACACACCGTGCGGACTCCCGATGGTGGTCACCGGCTCGTCTGAGAACCAGTACGAGTGTCTGGAGTGGCAGAGCAGCCACGGGCCCCCTACCGTGAGCCTCGATGTCCGAGACCCGTGAGAACCTGCCCACCGACCCGCCTTCCACCAGGCGGGGCGGCGACGTCGACGACCAGATCACCCTGGGCCAGCGGAGCCCTGCACCCGGGCAGGTCGTGATCGAGGTCGGAGGTGAGGTCGACATGCTCACCTCGCCTCAGCTGCGCTCCGCCGTGATCGAGCAGTTCGGCACGGAAGCGGGCGTGGAGCTCGTGGTGCTGGCCCTCGACGGCGTGTCGTTCCTCGGTACCAGCGGCTTGGCCGTCCTCATCGAGGTGCGCGAGGCGGCCCATGCCGCGGGGGTCGAGCTTCGGCTGGCGTGCACCGCGCGCCGCGTCCTCCGCCCGTTGACGATCGCCGGGCTCGTGCCGTTGTTCGACATTCATGACACGGTCGAGCAGGCCTTGGCGGCTACCTAGCCCGAGTGAGTGACCCGTGACGGGCGTGAGCTGTATCACACCGAATCGGGCGAAGAGCGGCGTCGCCCGAGAGCGTGGAGGCGCCCACGCCGCGTAGGCGGCGCTCTGAGCTGCACGAACGGCGGAGCAGACGTCCCACGGGCGGCCGCGGCGCCGAGCCTTCGGCCGGCGCGGAACGTCGGCAGCTTCGCCATGTCCGATTGGATGGTGTTTGGCCCCTCAACCAGCCGGGAACGACGTCGTGGATTCGCCGAGTGCCGTCGGGCACGAACGACAAGAGGTGACGATGAGCGACGTCAGCCGGCTTCCCGGCCCGATGGACCATGCGTGGCAGTGGCAGCGGTTGGGTTCCTGCCGGGGGATGGACAGCGCCGTGTTCTTCCACCCGGACGGTGAGCGCAATCCGTCCAGGGCCCGCCGGACTGCACAGGCCAAAGCCGTCTGCCACCGATGCCCGGTGATCGAGCAATGCCGGGAGTTCGCTCTACAGACCCGCGAGCCGTTCGGGGTATGGGGCGGCTTGGCCGAGTCGGAGCGGCGCGTGATCCTGGAGCAGCGCGGCGTGCCGCTGGCGAGCTGAGCAGCCAGAACGGAACAAGGGGTGGTCCGGGATCGGGCCACCCCTCAGCGCTGTCAGGCCCCTTCCTCGCTGACGACCGACAGCTCGAGGCAGAGGTAGCGCAGCACGGGAATGCCGTACACCTGCGCGATGCGCCGGGCCGCCCGGTTGACGACGGCGCGAGCCGCGTCGGCCGGGGCCGAGACGGGTGCCAGGCAGTAGACCCCCGGCTCCGGATCGAAGCCGACCAGCTCGCTGATCGCCGCCACGACGTCGTGCTCGGCCCAGGGCCCCAGCGGCTGGCGGAGCCCCAGGCGGTGCACGTGGAGGCCGGGGACGCCGAGGTGGTCCACATCGGCGCGGAGCTCGTCGTACCCGTCGTCGAAAGCCTCGCCGTACCCGTCGAGCGCCTCGACCACGGAGCCGGATACCGGCTCGTCGTCGGCGATGATCAGCACGTCGATGTGCGGGAACGCGGCGACCGCCCGTGCCAGATCCGACTCGGGCCGTAGTAGCTCCATCGCCGTGACGGCAACTGCAACGGCCCGTCGCCTCTGCAGCGAGACAGGCGATCGTTCGATGACAGGAGTTGCCATCGGTGCGGAGAACGGAATCTCCGGAACCGCGACCATGTAGTACGTCCCCCTAGACGCGTGCCGACCCCTCGCCCCCCGAGGCGCCTCCCTTTCTGTTGAGGATTGAACCGGCAGGCCCCTACAGGTCGCTCGTTTCCCGCGACCTCGAACGACAAGCGGCGCGCCGCGATCCGCAAACGGCCCGACTACCAGCCGGTAACTCATTCCGGCTCTGATACGCCGTTCAGCGCTCGGTTGTCACAACTCGATCATCGAGGCGAACGGCGAGCAGCGCGACATCGTCGCGGAGGCGGTGCGGGCTACAGGCCGCCAGCAGCTGTTCGACGACGGCTTCCGGCTCCGATCGAGGCGCCATCGCGGCGAAGGTGCGTTCCAGCAACTCCGTACGCTCGTCGGCGTCCTCGCCCGCGATGTCGGTGAGCCCGTCGGTGTAGAGCAGCAGGATCGAGCCGGGCGGACAGCGCAGCACGGCCTCGGTGCGCCCCGGCTCGCCGGCCCGGCCGGCGCGCCGCACAGCCCCGATCATCGGGGACGTGTGCTCGTCGAGCCGCCGGAGCCTGCCGTCCGGCCCGAGCAGCAGCGGCGCCGGGTGCCCGGCATTCGCATAGCGCAGGAGCCGATCCTCGCTTCCCTCGATCGGTTCGATCCGCGCGTACACCGCCGTGGCCATGGCCGCCATCTCCAGGCCCTGAACCAGTTGGTCGCAGCGGTCCAGCACCGACCCGGGAAGACCTCCGTCCCAGGCGTAGGACCGGACGACGCCGCGCAGCTGCCCCATCGCCGCCGCGGCCCGAAGGTCGTGTCCCACCACGTCACCGACCGCCAGCCCGACAGACCCGTCGGGCAGCTTCAGCACGTCGTACCAGTCCCCGCCCACCTGGTTGCCGTCGACGCCCACCAGATAGCGCGCCGCCACCTGCAGGCCCTCGACCTCGAGCACGGCAGGCAGCAGGCTGCGTTGCAGGGTGACCGCGGCGGCGTGTTCCACCTCGTACAGGCGGGCGTTGTCGACGGTGAGCCCGGCGCGGCCGGCGATGTCGGTGGCCAGGTGCAGATCCCGCGAGCCGTACCGGCGTCCATAGGGGTGCTGCGTGACGAGGGTGAGCGCGCCGAGCACCCGGCCACGCGCTCGTACCGGCACGACCATGACCGATCGCATCCGCAGCGTGTCGTACACGGCTGCGGCGGCAGGGTCCTCGGGATAGCGGTCGTCGCCGTGCTCGGGCAGCTCCGGCACGAGGACGGGACGCTCCCCAACGAGCACGCTCCGGGTGTCACTGCCGCTGCCCGGCCGGTTGCTGCGCAGCCTGCCCAGCTCCTGCATGCGCGCCTCGTCGGCGAACTCCCTGGCCGCCACTGCGATACGCAGCGGCACGCCGGTGCCCGGCCGGTCCAGCAGGTCGACCGCGCACACGTCGGCGAGCTCCGGCACGAGGCTCCGCGCGAGGCGCTCGCAGGCGTCGGTGACACCGAGGGCGCCGGTCATCTGCGTGGTCGCCTCGGCGAGCAGCCGCAGTTGGCTGCGGGCCTCCTCGGCCTCGGCGAGCGCGGACCTGCGCTCCTGCTCGACGATCACCCGCTCGGTGACGTCGGTCTGCACGCCCACGAAGTTGATCAGATCGCCCTGGCCGTCGAACACGGGGGAGATCGAGACCTGGTTCCAGAACGCAGTGCGGTCGCGTCGGTAGTTGAGCAGCAACTCGGTGATCGGCTTGCGGCGCCGGAGCGCCACGTGGATGCGCTTCACCGCCGCCCGATCGGTGTTCGGCCCCTGCAGGAACCGGCAGTCCCGCCCGATGATCTCGTCGTAGGCGTAGCCGGTGAGCGTGGAGAACGAGGGGTTGACCCAGATCAGCGGGTTGTCGTCACCCCGGGGTGCCGTGATGGAGAAC